>NZ_JBFRUJ010000038.1:0-30154 GCF_041474575.1 Vibrio sp. 10N.222.51.C5 | reverse complement strand
TATCTCGTATCTCGTATCTCAAATATCTTTTCTTCCACGCACAAAAAAGAGCACCGAAGTGCCCTTATTAGATTTTAAGCTAGCTATTAATAACTAACGATTATTGCCATATAGCTGAAAGTGAATCCATCAGGCCGCTCGTCGCACCTTGTGACTGCAATGCTTGAAGAATGATTGGCGCAAATGTCGTAACCATTGATGGATCCATGCCTAATCCAGAAAACGCACTTTCAACGGCACCTTGTGAGCTTAGTAGCGATGATAGCCCCGTAGACTCAAGGCTCGACATGCCTGGAATAAGTGTCGCGAGTTCTTTGTTGTCGGCTGTGCCAAGTGAGTTTTGTGCAAGGGCCAACATTGAACCAATACCGCCAACTGCTTGGTCGCTGGTAACAGAAGCTTGGTCAGCTACCGTATCCACAAGTGGTGTTGTTTCGTTCTGCTGAGACCACATATTCACTGCTGCCATTAGTGCAGTTTGTGATAGTTGGGAATAGTTGGTATCTGATGATGAACTGGTTTGTTCAGAGTCGCTAGTGCTAGCGCAAGAGACAACAGCAAGGCTGCTTAAAACTGTGATGAGTACTTTCTTCATTATTCGTCCTTAAGTAATAAAGTAATTTACTCTTTCACTATAAACGAAAAACGGCGATGTAGTCACATCGCCGTTGGATTATTTCAATTTTATTTGCCAATAGTATTTTGTTTTACTAAAGGTTTTTATAAAAATTAAAGAATAGCTAGAAGTTCTACTTCAAATACTAGAGCAGCAAATGGTGGGATTGCAGCACCTGCGCCACGCTCACCGTATGCTAGATCTTGAGGGATGTATAGCTTCCACTTAGAGCCAACAGGCATCATTTGTAGAGCTTGTACCCAACCTTGAATTACGCCAGTTACTGGGAATTCAGCAGGTTGACCGCGAGATACAGAGCTGTCGAAAACAGTACCGTCAGTTAGTTCGCCGTGGTAGTGAACACGTACTTGCTTGTCTGCAGTAGGGATTTCGCCAGTACCTTCAGTTAGTACTTTGTACTGAAGACCAGACTCAAGAACTGTTACTTCTGAACGAAGAGCGTTGTCAGCTAGGAAAGCTTCGCCGTCAGCAGCAGCAGCTTTAGCTAGTTCTTGACGTGCAGCTTCACCACGAGTGTGTAGCTCTTGTAGTGCGTTGTTGATTTCGTCAACTTCGATAGCTGGCATGTCGCCAACTAGAGCTGTTGCGATACCAGCAGCGATTGCGTCAACGTTTAGGCCTTCAAGACCAGAACCAGCAAGTTGTTGGCCCATTTGTAGACCGATACCGTAGCTAGCTTTTTGCTCTACAGTTTCAAATTTTACTTCAGACATGAAAAGTCACTCTTTTTGTCAGTACGAAAAGGGTAAGAATACCAGTATTAGCAGCGTGAAGAAACGGCTAGTCCCTGATCACTTGCGCTTTACCGTGCCCAAATCACAGCCATGTCAATTTTCTCGCTTTGGGCCTTGTTGTGACGGAAAGATCTATACTGTTGGTACTTTGGTTTTTATACTGTAGTTATTCAATGTATAGGACGCAGTGGTATGAATCGTCGTCAAAAGAAAAAACAGAAAGTTGACCACTTAGCAGAATTCAAGGATCGACTGAATCAGGTCAAAGAGAAATTGAGTTCGATCGATGTGAAGAAAATGAAAACCTCGACAGCGCAAACTTGGGGTTCATTGCCGAAGTTACACCAAAGACTGTTGATGGTGATTTCTCCGATCGTACTGATATTACTTTTTGTGCCGCTACCAGAACCTAAAGTAGACACAGCTCCAACAACATCGCGCGTTGAGCTTGAAATAAACACCGTCGGCTTAAGCGAACAGCAAAATGCCAAGAACAGCTCATTAGAACCGAGTAACAAAAATTGGCAGGAGTACCTTGTTAAGCAAGGGGATACGTTAGCGCAGGTTTTTCGAAACAACGATTTGCCATTGTCTGACTTGAATGCGTTAGTGCGAATTGAAGGTGCAGATAAGCCGCTCAGTCAGATTCGTAAAGGCCAGCTGGTTCGTTTCAAACTTGCTGAAACTGGGCAGTTGGACATTCTTCAGCTAGAGAAAGGCGACACTTCGGTGATGTTCTTCCGCTTATCCGATGGTGGCTTTGGTCGCAGTAAGTAGATGAATAGTGAGCCTGAGTTAAAGCGCTTCACCAGGCACAGATAAACGATAGAAAAGAGCTAAGCATTAGCTCTTTTTTTTGGTCGCTTGAAAGGGGCGAGTGGCAAGATGATAAGCATGATTCCGATAAAGGTTAATGTATCCGGAATCTCATCGAACCATATTGCACCTATTAGCGCGACAAACACCAATCCTGAATACTCAGCCAAGGCAATTTGGCTAGAGTGTGCTTTTTGATAGGCAGCAACCGCAAGGCCGTTGTAACTTAAGATTAGCGTCGCACTCAGGGCTATGTATCCCAAATGCTCCACAGACACTGGCTGCCAGTATAAGAAGCACAGTACTAATGAGGCTGGAATAGAGAATAAGGTTGTCCACCACAGCGTAGTGACCACCGTTTGCTCACTAGGAAGCTTTCTTACGAGTACATTAAATAGTGCTAGGGTGAGTGCTGTCCCCAAAGCAAACAGTGCCGCCCAATGAAATTGTGATGGCCTCAAGACAATCAATGCACCAATAAAACCTATGGTTGTGCCGATAACCTTGCCGAGTGCCGGTTGCTCTTTCAATAGCAACATTGAGAGCGGCAACATCAGTAAAGGCGCGACATAAAATACTGCGTTGGCGGTTGCCAAAGACAAGTGAGTGATCGCGACCACCATGCACCCACTGCCGGTCAGAATTAACTGACCTCGAATGAAGGTTACCTTAGCCTGCTGTAAGCGCCGTTGTTCTTTTTTCTGCTGTAGCCACAAAGGGGTGATGATGACCAGAGATATCAACTGTCGGAAAAAAATATACTGTAAGGGCGGTACTTCGCCATTTAACAGCTTTACCGCTACGTCGGAAAGCGAGGCAAACAAGTTACCTGCAACCAACAATAGAATACCGGCAGTGATATTCGTCATTATTTTTCTAATCTCATGTCTATATGAGGAATGTCATCTTCGAGATACATATCCGAGATGGTGTTGAAGCCGTGGCTCGCATAGAAGTTTTCTAGGTGTTGCTGCGCGCCAATATCAATGGCCGTATTTGGCCAAAGAGCCTCGCAGCGTGTTAATGCTTCTTTGATTAATTGATGCCCCAAGCCACCACCTCTTGCCGATTGCTTGGTTGCGACTCGACCGATGCTGGTGTTGTCGTAAGAGGTACCTGGTGGTAATAAACGTGCACACGCTACCAACTCTTCATCAGCATAGCCAAGCAGGTGCTCAACACCCGCGAGTGTATCTTTACCGTCCAGCTCTGGATAAGGACAAGTCTGCTCGACCACAAATACATCGACTCTTAATTTAAGTAGTTGATAAAGCTGTTGTGTTGAGAGTTCAGAAAAAGGAATTGAGTGCCAAGTGATCATGTTTACATCCAGAGATTATCGATGCTCTGAATGTACTATGCGCGATGATTGTTGGCATTAACTATTGTTAATTCGACCTTTAATTCTGCTCAGGCTGATTGCGGTTATTCCTAGGTAGGCTGCAATTTGATTGTCGTTCAAGCGCTGCTCAAGGTCGGGATAGTGCTCGCAGAACAGCTGATAGCGTTGCTCTGGTGTATAGAGCAGCATGAAGCGTTCTTTGTTTTCCTTATGCATCAGTTGTGTTTCTAACAGCTTTAAATACAAAGGATTATTTGATGCACGCCACTCGATAACCGCATTCATTGGCAGCTCTAACATGGTGATGGGTGTCAGCGTTTCTAATAGGTAAGGAGAGGCTTGGTTCTTTATCAGACTCTCAAAGCCGATGATCCAATCTTGTTCCCAATAGAACTCTTTGCTGTATTGCTTACCATCATCAGTGAGGTAGCAGGCATGGCACAAGCCTTCAAGTACAAAGTAGATTGAACTCGCCATCTCACCTTGATTGATCAAGATGTGTCTGGTTGGCAGCTCAAGTGGCTTGGCGACAGCGAGTAGAGATTCAATCTGGCTTTCAGAGAAGTCGAAGCTTTGCAGTTGTTCGATAAAAGAGGTGTGCATGAAAATAACCTATCCCAAATAAGTGCCGAAATCATCGCACTTATTTGGAGAGAGGTACAGAGCAGGATAAATCAGAGGCGTGCGTGTTGCTCTAGGTAATCTTGAGCAAGTTCTCTGCCCATGTATTTACCTAAGGTCTTCAATGGAACCTTCTTAAGGTTCACCACAATCAAGCCATCCAAGGCATCATTAAACGATGGGTCGACATTAAAACACACCAGTTTACCGTTCATCCCTAGATATTGGCGCAGCAGTACCGGCAGGCCTTTACCTTGCTCCATGCGTGCTAACACTTTAGAGAGCAGAGGCACACTCGCCAGTGAAGAGAGCAGGTGATTTTGCCAGAACACATGACTGCTGGTATTGAGTGGTGACGAAGGTGAAACCAAATTCGCCTTTTCCTCATCATAATGGTGGATTGATAACGTGGTCGCGATCAACAGACGCGCATTGTGGCTGTAATCATTGCTGATACTGACTGGGCCGAACAGATGGGTATATTGAGGGTGACGAGACACAAAGGTCGCAATGCCTTTCCACAATAGTAACAGTGAGTTCAGGCTCTTTTGGTAAGGTTTACTTACTACCGATCGCCCAAGCTCAATGCTGTTTTCTAGAGTATCAATGAATTCTTGGTTGTAGTTAAACAGGCTACGAGAGTAGAGCTGATCAAGCCCGTGCTCAGCGATGAGTTTGTCGACCATACCGAGTCGATACGCGCCAACCAGTTCTGCCTTGGTTTTATTCCACACAAACAGTTGATGGTAGTAAAGGTCATAGTCATCTAAATCACAGGCCAGCCCGCTGCCTTCTCCGACTTCTCTAAAGCTTTCTTCTCTTACTCGACCAATCTCGCGCATTAAGTTAGGAATGGATTGGCTTGGTGTGCAGTAGACCTCAAAGTTCCCTTGCTCGAGCAGTTTCATCTCTTCAGGGAGTGAGTCTATCTCTATTGATAAGACTTCTGGTGGAATAGGCGCTATCACTTGGGTATCGAAAGAGGGCGCGTGGATTGGCGTGTTCGGACTATCTTGTTGACTCATTAGATAGGTATTAAGTCGTAGGTAGTTGACGATATCCATATCTTTTTCAAACGATTTTATCTCTGAATACGGAATCGATGAGCCAATCGAGATAGAGATGGTTGTCGCTTGTTTATTAAGAAGTTCACGCCCGAGTAGAGCGGTTCTCAACAGTGGATGAACACGACCCGCTTGATAGAAAAGCTCACTGTTCTTGCCATTGATAAAGATAGGTACCGTGGTGGCTTGGTGACGTTTGACGAATTTCGCTACCGACTTGCTCCACTCGATGTCTGTCAGTGTTTTTGCCCCTTTACGGTAGCTTGATACTTCACCTGCTGGGAATACAATCAATAGTCCACCATCAGCCAAATGACGATTGGCATCTCGAATCGCTTTGGCATTGGTGCGTTTCGATTCTTTACTGTTAAAGACATCGACACCGATGAAAAGATCATCCAGTTCAGGCAGGCGCTTAAGTAACTCATTGGCCAGCACCTTCACATCCTTTCTTACTGATCCTACGAGATCGGCAAGGATCACGCCTTCGATGGCGCCAAGCGGGTGGTTCGCCACAATCACGACAGGCCCTTCTTCCGGGATGTTTTCCGTGCTTCCCGATGCAACCGAGTAGTCGATATTGAGCGCCGACAGAGTGTAATTCATGAATTCGAAGCTAGATAACTCGTTTTTACGATCTTGGTAGAGTCGGTCTAGCTTAGATAGCCCAGTTGCCCACTCGACAACAGACTCACCTAAACCAAAAGGCGTGTAACGTGGTAAACGAAAAGGACTATCAATCATAATGAAATTACCTTACTTAATCAGTTGCGGCCAAACTTTATCGGCTTGTTGAATATGCTGTGCTTGGTCTTGTTCCCAGCGCTGCTTAATCTCTTGGTCGTAGTTAAGATAAAGTTTGTCATCAACTATGGTCCAATACTGTGGGTCACCTGGTGCGAAGTCGTTTTTGGCAGAAACGGCCCATGCGCAATAACCACCATATTGAGGGGCATATTTTTCAGGATTATTAACAAATAAAGTCAGATTCTTTTCAGAAGAGAAATACCAGTCCGCGCCTTTGTACTCAGTGCTGAATTTTTTACTGCCTTCAATGGGCTTACCGGAAGTGAAATATGCGACGGTATCGTAGCCATCGAGTGCCTTACTGCTAAAGAAGCCGGTATAGATTTCATCGGCGGCAAATACGTACGGGCTAACAAGTAGCAGAACCATGGTGAATAGTTTTCTCATGATGGACTCCATCTATAGATTGATTGCGGGTGATAAATCAAAGGTAAAGCGCTGCTGATTTATCTGACATGGTTTAATGGGTTCGCATGGTGAGCCGGGTGCATAAAACATAGAGGCTTGGCCATGCAGATTACGTAAGTGTGTAAAGCTCACTGTATGTGCGTCTTCGCGATGCATACAGGTTGCTAAATGAGGTTGTTCGTTGTGATGGTGAGAGTGAAACTTAAGTAAGTTCTGTTGATTCTTACCTGTTGCCATAAGCTGATCGTATTTTGCTTGTCGGTAAGCTTGCACTCGCTCTAAATCAACACCGGATGAGAAGAGTGGAGAATCGGTGTCGACTATTTGCTGTTGAATACCATCCCACATGTAGGCGATAACCAGACCATTGTGTTGGGTTAGATTGGGCGCGAAAGCCAGCAAGGTAAATGGGGCAAAAGAGTGTAGGTCTAGCTTGTGAAATGCTTCAGAGAGCTGACTGATATTACGACTCGATGATAGGTTTTTAAGTAGCAAACCGCGGCTTACTAAAGGACCAACGGGCACTGTGCCTTGATAGTTATTGAGTAGGCACAGCGAAAGCCCGAACTCATTAATACTTATCCAGCTACCGCCGCCAGTTGGGTCGAGTGGCATGATGATATCGACACCGTTGACTCGATATTGTCTAGGTGGCATTGCCAGTGCCCGCGTCTTTTGTTCATCACGATTAAAAAAGACCTGATAACCATTCTCTTCAAGCAGCCAAGATACTGAACACATGATTATTGCTCCCTCAGATAGCTGTTGGTGGTTGGGGCATAACCAAAGGTATTGCAGGTCTCGACGTCTAGGAAGGTGGTGATCACCTTGATCATCGCGTAATGATGATTGGCATGCAGCGCGGCAAAGGTGACCTCTCTTTCGAGTGTTGAAGGCAGGCTTGCGAACACTTGAGCATCCATCGAAACCTCAGTTTGGATCATGATAGGCGCTTCGAGATCTCGACGGTCTAATCGTTCAAGCCAGTTGATCACATAGTGGATCTCTTTGACTGCAATAGAGCGGTCGTATTCGACAGGATGACCACGACGACGAGTGTTGTAATCAACGGCCTCATCCTCTTTTAAAATCAAGGCGTGAAAAAGATCCAGTGTGTGACGAGTATGTTCACCGATAGAGCTTGTAACGTGTGGCTTTGCTCGTGTCAGGTAATCGCTGTCAGAAATCGCTAACAAAAACTCTAGACCCTGATTCAATATCTCTACCGCTCCCTTGATACTAGGAGAGAAAGAAGTAAGGGCGCTCGGTTGGGCTATGGGGTTCATTCATGATCCTCGTGCAAAGTTAGTCGGTAGTCGGATATTGTTGAACAAGACGTCGCTCTTCTTGCCACGCCGCAAATAAGCTCTTGAAAGAAGGGGATTGGTGGCCTCGTTGTTTTTGCTGAGCGCCAATATCAAAAAGAATGCGATATTGCAGGAGTAGCGTAGAAAATATCTCTCGTAATGGGGTGTTGCGATCCCAGATATGTCCAGCCTCACTGCTTGCGCCATTGACCTCAAGAATCGTGAAATCCTCACCGTTCATTAGGCTGTACATGTCTTTAAACTTGACGTCGAGTCGACCAAAGTGAAAGCCATCGAAGTCGTCGAATATCTCGTCTAAGCGTTCTGTTAGAGCCTGAGTGATGTATTGATTACCGTCTCGGAAGATACAGCCACGGCTATGGCTGCCTGCAAACGCGAGTTGGAACTCTTCACCCTCTGCGAGCACTTGATCCAATTTATCTTCATGCCTTGGTAGATACAGGTGGCTGAGTTGCCCAGCGCGCGGGCTGTTTTCAATTAACTGCTTGAGTGTCGACTTGCCATCACCCATCACCATTGGCGCATATTTGAGTGTGATCGAGATGATCTCACCTTGCTTTTTATTTGGGTAACGAACGTAGAAAACACCCGCTTCGGCTTGATAAGGCGCCTTTTTTTGCAGTAGAAAGCGAGCATTATTTGGGAAAGATTCGACATATTGCTCAAGTTGAACTTGGTTGTTGATCAGCTTAACGCCAACACCTCGACAGCCAAGATCCGGCTTAGCCACGATAGGGAAATCAAGATCCGTTTGTATGAGTGCGCTGCGTGCGTCTTCGGCTTGTTTTTTACTGCCGAGATCCGTTTTGGTTAGGGTTATAAACGGTGAGATCCAACGCTGACTTGAAGATCCGGCAAGGCTCAATATCTCATGTTTTGATTCGCCTACCATGCCGCTTAACTTAATGCTTGGATTGGCGATGAGCGGCAGCGCCCAGTCAAAGTGCCGTAACCCTTGCATCAGGCTTTGAATGACCACTGGCGTGTAGAAGAACCAAGTCGGAAGAAACTCATAAGGAGAGACACTTCGCACGGTATCTTTTTCAAGCAGAGGCATACCTGCATTAATTTGATGTGCGGGAATGATGCGAATATCTTGCGGTGAACTCATGATAGCCCTCTAGAGTAGGTTTTATTCATTAATCGATTGCCGATAAACAGCAAAACGATGGCACACGGGATGATGATCCATTGATATTCAGAGGCTTGCAGCCAGGCTGATGTCCCTAAATAGTAGATGGCAGAGAAGACAATGCCAGTCCAGAGCGCAGTGGCACTAATCACGGCAAACAAGAAAGTAGGCAGTGGGATGGCGAAAAAGCCACTTAAGGTAAAGCCGACGGTACGAAGCCCTGGAATAAAGCGGATAACAAAAAGGCTGCTGAATGCGTTTTGGCGTAATTTGGTACGAAGCGAACGAAAGTGCTTATTAGTGAGGGCTTTATATCGAACACCTCGGAAGTAACGTCCTGATTTACCAAGGTAATAAAGACCGAGATCACCAGTGGCAATGCCAATGAAAATTGCAAGTAACGCATATTGCGGTGGGATGAGTGCTTGAGTCGCTAAACCAGCGGCCGTCACGATTGCCAGATCTTCAAGCAGGTAAGAAAGCGCGATAATGCCAAGCATCAGCCATAGCAGCGACTCCTCTCCTGAATGTAACCATGCTTGAATGCTCTCGACGGTGCCCATCAAATGTCCTTATCTATCCTATAGATGAATGGCTTACCGGCCATTCATTGAGTGTAGTAAATTAAATAGACAGGAGGAGCTCAGAAAAACTTACAGCGAATTGCTGCTTTTTTACGTTGATTGGATTCAATAGGTGATTTGAGGTGTGCGATATTAGGCGAAGAATGAGCAGGAGTTTAAGCTTCGAAAGCTGAGGCCTTACACTAAGAATTTAGATAAGAAAAGAAAAAGGCTGAGTCGTTAAACTCAGCCTTTTAGAAGGTTAACTATTGATTACTAGAGTAATCTATTTAGTTAGATCAATTTGGTAAACGCCGAAACCAACATCGTCAGTGGCAACACGTTTCATTGGGTATTGACCCTTCTCTTTAATGAACTGTGCCGCTTTCTCACTTGGCGACGTTTCAAAGCGGATATCTAGCTTTTTATCCGTTTTGATTGGTGCGAATGACCAGTTGTTGTCAGCTGTTGGGCTCACTTGGCCTTGCTCTTTGCTTACGCGAGAGATGTAGTTCGCCAGTACAGTACGGTTCTCATCTGGTGCATCAAATGCGATGAAGTCTTCACCTGTGCCTGGGAATTTAGCGCTGTAAGCTCGGTAGTTGTTGGTTGCGATCAGGAAGTCTTGCTTCATGTCGATTGGCTTACCTTGGTAAGTTAGGCCAACAATACGCTGAGAATCAGGGTTAACCACTTTACAGTTTGCATCGTATTTCGCAGGCTGAGTTACGTCGATTTGGTAATCCACACCGTCGATAACATCGAAGTTGTAAGTACGGAAGTTATCCCACTCAATCAGCTGTTGTGGTGCTGTTGAGTTCACATCGATTTGGTTGAATTGGCCAGCAGAACACTCAAGCCACTCTTTTACTTCGTGACCTGTTACCTTCATTGCAACTAGCGTGTTCGGGTAAAGGTATAAGTCAGCCGCGTTACGGAATGTCAGTTGGCCAGATTCAACCTCAGTGAAGTTCGCTGGGTCATTCTTACGGCCACCGGCTTTGAATGGCGCAGCAGCAGAAAGTACTGGTGTACCGTCTAGGTCTGGGTCACCTTGGATGAACTGTTCAACGTAATCTTTCTGTGCAAGGTTAACGATTTGAACTGTTGGATCGTCTTGTACTAGAGACAAGAAGCTGTACATCACATCGTCTGCTTTACCAATCGGTTGGTTAACAAACTCACGAGTACCTGCGTGGTCTTTTTCTAGTGCTGTTACGATGCCTTCATCAGCATCTGCAAGTGATTTCTTCTCGATCTTGTCGTAGATAGGGCGTGCTTCTGATTGGCCTTTTACTACTTCCCACTTACCGTCTTTTTGTGCAAGTGTTAGGTCCATAACACCAACGTGGCTACCCCAACGACCTGGCATTACTGCTGCAACGCCGTTCATTGTGCCAGTTTCGTTGTCGATGCCTTGAATGTCATCAAAACCTTTACCTGGGAACACTGCGTGAGAGTGGCCGAATGCGATTGCATCTATGCCGTCTACTTCAGATAGGTAGAACGTTGAGTTCTCTTCGCCATTTCTGTATGGGTCCGTTGATACGCCTGAGTGAGGGATAGCAACGATAACTTCAGCGCCTTCCGCTTTCATTTGAGGCACTAACTCGTTAGCTGTCTCAATGATATCGCGAGCGATTACTTTACCTTCAAGGTTCTTCTTATCCCACGTCATGATTTGTGGTGGAACGAAACCGATGTAGCCGACTTTTACTTCATGCTCTACGCCTGCAGTATCTTCAAACGTGTGCGTCTTGATGATGTAAGGTGTGAAGTAGTGTTCTTTGGTTTTTGCGTCGTAAACGTTAGCACTGATGTACGGGAAATCAGCGTCGTTGATTGACTCTTCTAGGAAATCAAGACCGTAGTTGAATTCGTGGTTACCTAGGTTTGCAGCGTCGTAGCTTAGTTGGTTCATAGCTTTGTATGCAGGGTGAACTTCGCCTACTTCGATGCCTTTGTCTGCCATGTAGTCACCCATTGGGCTACCTTGCAGCAAGTCACCGTTATCAACTAATACGCTGTTGGTTACTTCGCTTTGAGCTTCTTTTACTAGAGTTGCAGTACGTGCTAAGCCAATTTTTTTCGATGGCTTGTCTTTGTAGTAGTCGTAATCCATTAGGTTGGTATGGATATCCGTCGTTTCTACGACACGTAATTTAATCACTTCATCGGTATCTGGTGTTGTTGTGCAGCCTGCTAAAGTCAAACCAAGACCCGCAAGTACAGCCAATGACAAAGGTTTCATTGCAACTTTCATTTTGTAGCTCCAAAGTGGATAGTAGAAAATTCGTTGCGTAATGTAACAAAACCGAATGAAACAATGATTACAACGAATGTTAATTCGTGACTTAGATCGATTACTTTATGGTGTTCTGCAAGACGCCTCACAAAGCTGCTCAATCGATGCGCAACTGATATCGATAATATTAGTCCATTCATTTCACCTGCTTATCGGTAAATCCAATCCCTTATCAGCTTTTCGAATAAAAAATGAAATTTTAGAATTTCCAGTAATATGAGAGGCTCGTCATAATGCCTATATCAAGGACGTATCAGGCAGATGAATAGCAAGGATAGCTCAAAACGAAGCTTCTGTTTTCTTCTAGTGCCAATACTCCCATTCACTCAAGTGGATGAGTTAAATCCCTTGCTTGGCAAGACCAAGTAATGAATTGCTCGTAACGCGAGCCTTAAAGGAAGCACTGAAATGGACCAAGAACGTTTAACCCACCTAAAACAGCTCGAAGCGGAAAGTATTCATATTATCCGTGAAGTAGCGGCTGAGTTTGATAACCCAGTGATGATGTACTCCATCGGAAAAGATTCTTCTGTGATGCTTCATTTAGCTCGCAAAGCGTTTTATCCAGGCAAGATTCCATTCCCGCTATTGCATGTAGATACGGATTGGAAATTCCGCGAGATGATTGAGTTTCGTGATCGTACGGCTAAAAAGTACGGCTTCGACCTTTTAGTACATAAGAACCCAGAAGGTATTGAGATGGGTTGTAGCCCATTTGTACATGGTTCTTCGAAGCACACTGACATCATGAAAACACAGGGCCTTAAGCAGGCGTTAAACAAGTATGGGTTCGATGCGGCTTTTGGTGGTGCGCGTCGTGATGAAGAAAAATCTCGTGCGAAAGAACGTGTTTATTCTTTCCGTGATAAGAACCATACGTGGGATCCAAAAAACCAGCGTCCAGAGCTTTGGCACACCTACAACGGTCAGGTTAATAAGGGCGAAAGCATTCGTGTCTTCCCGCTATCTAATTGGACTGAGCTCGATATCTGGCAATACATCTATCTAGAGAGCATCGATATTGTTCCACTTTACCTTTCAGACAAACGCCCTGTAGTTGAGCGTGATGGCATGCTGATCATGGTTGATGATGACCGTATGGAGCTGCAAGAAGGTGAAGTGATTGAAGAGAAAAGCGTTCGTTTTCGTACTTTAGGCTGTTACCCATTAACCGGAGCGGTTGAATCTGAGGCGAATACGCTAACGGGCATTATTGAAGAGATGCTGGTGGCGACGTCTAGTGAGCGTCAAGGTCGAGCGATTGACCATGATCAGTCGGGCTCTATGGAGCTGAAAAAGCGCCAAGGTTATTTCTAAGAATCTAAGGAAAGAAAAATGAATAGTGCAGTAGAAGCCGAATTGGCTGAACTAGGGATTGAAGGTTATCTAAGTCAGCATCAGCATAAATCTATGCTTAGATTTTTAACTTGTGGCTCGGTAGATGACGGTAAAAGTACGTTAATCGGTCGCTTGCTCCATGATACAAAACAGATTTATGAAGATCAGCTAGCAGCGGTTCACTCGGATAGCCAACGAGTGGGTACCACAGGTGAGAAGCCTGATTTAGCACTGCTTGTTGATGGCTTGCAGGCTGAGCGTGAGCAAGGGATTACGATCGATGTGGCTTATCGTTACTTCTCGACTCAAAAGCGTAAATTCATTATTGCTGATACCCCAGGGCATGAGCAGTACACGCGCAACATGGCAACAGGCGCTTCAACGTGTGATCTGGCTGTGATCTTGATTGATGCTCGTAAGGGCGTTCTGGATCAAACCCGTCGTCACTCGTTTATTTCTAACCTACTTGGTTTGAAGCATTTCATCGTCGCAGTCAACAAAATGGATCTGGTGGAGTACTCGCAAGATCGTTTTGAAGAAATTCGCGATCAGTATCTAGAGTTTGCAGAAAACCTAGAAGGCGAAACCAATATTCAGATCTTGCCAGTATCGGCGCTTGAAGGCATCAACGTTGCTGCACCAAGTAAAGAGCTTGCATGGTTCGAAGGCCCATCTCTGCTAGAAGTGTTAGAGAACGTCGACATTGACCAAAAGCGTTCGGCAGGTGAATTCCGATTCCCAGTTCAGTACGTCAATCGTCCTAACTTAGACTTCCGCGGTTTTGCTGGCACCGTTGCCTCTGGCCGTGTCAGTGTCGGTGATGAAATCAAGGCGCTGCCGTCGGGTAAAACCTCTAAGGTTGCACGCATTGTAACTTTTGATGGTGATTTGGAGTCTGCGCAAGCGGGCTTGGCAGTAACACTGACCCTTGAAGATGAGATTGATATCAGTCGTGGTGATTTGATTGTGCTAGAAAACGCGCAGATTGAATCCACTAACCACGTATTGGCTGACATCGTGTGGATGACAGAGCAACCATTGCAACCGGGCAAAGCTTACGACATCAAGATCGCAGGCAAGAAAACCGTTGGTCAGGTTGAAACGGTTCGTCACCAATACGACATCAACAACCTATCGACTCACGCTGTCGATGAGTTGCCATTGAATGGTATTGGTTTGTGTGAATGGTCATTGAACGAGACTGTCGCGCTGGATAAATACCGTGAAAGTGCCGATACCGGTGGCTTCATCGTTATCGACCGACTAACCAACGTGACGGTTGGCGCGGGTTTGATTCGAGACCGTTTGGACTCTGTTGAACAGCAAGTCGGTAACTTCTCTGCATTTGAACTTGAGTTCAACGCATTGGTTCGCAAACATTTCCCTCATTGGGATGCCAAAGATCTAAGCCAACTACTGAAGTCATAAACGACCAAGTAACAGCTTATTGAATTAGGCGGAAACCGATCGTTTCCGCCATAAAGGACGGGTATATGTGGCAACAAGGATTTGTATTAGCGATTTTGCTCGGCATCATTACTTGCCTGCTCGTTACCCGTATTAAGCCAAGCTTTATCTTTGCTGGCGCGGCGTTTATTGCTTTTATGGCTGGCATGATCGACTTGTCGAGCTTAGCCAATAACTTCACTAACTCCTCGTTACTGACTTTAATTCTTCTTATCCTCGCATCAAGTGCGTTGGAGAAAACTCGCTTAATCAGTTGGGTTAGCCGCAATATCTCTGAAGGTAGGCTAGGCACCGTGGTTGCGAAGTTGGGTATTTCCACAGCGTTACTTTCTTCTTTTACCAATAACACGGCAGTGGTGGTTTCTTTGATCGGTGCGATCAAACGTAATCAACAGCACGCGCCATCTAAGTTACTTATCCCTTTGTCATACGCTGCCATTTTAGGTGGCACCCTGACATTGATCGGCACATCAACCAACTTGATCATCAATAGCTTTGTTGAAGATGCCGGATTGCCGAGCTTAAACTTTTTCACACCTACCTTGATCGGTTTAGCGGTTTTGGTCGGTGGGGTATTGATCCTTATTCCTCTTAGCTATTTTTTACCCAGCTACGATGATGGTTCTCAAGATGATCTGCCTTACTTTTTAGAAGCCAGAGTGGAGCCGGGCTCACCGTTAGTTGGTCGCAGCGTAAGTGAAAACAACCTCAGAGCATTGAGAAAACTGTTCTTAGCGGAAGTGATTCGAGACGGTAAGACCACCGCATCTATTGACCCTGATTTTATTCTTCAAGCTCGCGACCGATTGCTGTTTTGTGGTGATGTAGAGAGTGTTGCAACACTGCAAGAAATCCAAGGTTTAACCCTGTTTGGTCAGCATCATTTGAATGGCCAGAGCTTTGTTGAAGTGGTGGTGAGTTCGTCGGCAAGCTTCTGTAACAAAACCCTGAAAACCAGCCAATTTAGAGATCGTTTCGATGCGGTTGTGGTTGCTATTCGTCGTGGCCATGAACGCCTAGAAGGTGGGCTAGGGAATATCACATTGACCGCTGGTGATACCTTGATTTTGGTTCCAGGTAAACGCTTTGAAGAACAGCGCCAACAACACAACAAAGAGTTTGTGTTGATGAATGACTTAGATTCGAGTGCCAAGCTTGATGCCGACAAATCGACGTTCGTGTTGCTCGGCTTTGCTAGCGTGATTGGTTTAGCCCTTATCGATGCAGTACCTATTATCAAAGGCTTAGCTGGTTTTCTACTGTTGCTGGTGGCATTTGGCGTGGTGCAACTGGGTGAGCTCCGCCGCCGTTTCCCAGTCGATATTGTGGTGATCGTGGGCTCTGCACTTTCTATTGCTCAACTGATGATTTCATCGGGTTTATCTGAGCGGATGGGGCTGATGTTTATGGAGGCGTTTAATGGCTGGGGCGTATTCGGTGCGTTAGTTGCTACCTACTTTATGACTTTGGTTTTGACAGAGCTGGTGACCAATAATGCGGCTGCAGCACTCTCATTTCCGATTGGCTACAGTATGGCAGTAGGTTATGGCGTTGACCCTATGCCGTTCATCATGGCGGTACTGTTTGGTGCCAGTGCCAGTTTTATATCTCCATACGGTTATCAAACCAACTTACTTGTTTATAGCGTAGGTAATTACCATTTAACGGATTATCTGCGTATCGGCATTCCAATCTCGATTGTATATTCGGGCTTGGTGCTGACCCTAATTCCTTATTTTTTCCCATTTTAATGCTGTTTATTTAAAGGACTAATTATGACCGCAGTACTCAAACCCAAAGATGAGAATGTTGTGTGGCATCAACACTCGATTGATAAAACATTTCGCGCGGATCTGAAATCACAAAAGCCAGCCGTGCTCTGGTTCACGGGGTTGTCTGGTTCTGGTAAATCGACAGTCGCTGGCGCATTAGAAAATCGCTTGGCACAGCTTGGTTACCATACTTATTTATTGGATGGTGACAATGTGCGTCATGGCTTATGTAGCGACCTTGGCTTCTCTGAGCAAGATCGTCGAGAGAACATCCGTCGTATTGGTGAGCTTGCTAAATTGATGGCAGATGCAGGCTTGATCGTGTTGTCAGCCTTTATTTCTCCGCATCAAGCTGAAAGGCAACTCGTGAGAGATTTATTGCCGGAAGGTGAGTTTCTTGAGGTGTTCGTCAATACTCCATTAGAGGTTTGCGAACAGCGTGACCCTAAAGGTCTGTATAAGAAAGCACGTGCCGGAGAGATCCCGAACTTTACAGGTATTAGTTCAGTGTACGAAGCGCCTCAGAACCCTGAGATTGATCTACCTGCAGGTGAGAAGACACTCGATGAATTGGTCGAACTGTGTATTGATGCGTTGGAGAAGCGAAATATCTTAGCCAACTGAGATCGTTGGTATGACTAAGGCTACTCAGCTGTTTATCTGTTTATTCACGACCGATAAATAGTGCAGCCTTAGTTTACCGAGACAAGAAACCTATCCTCTAGATTCTCTTTATTCCTCTCTATACTTCACTTTTTACACCGTCTATTTTAGCTCCGTCGAGTGTCTAGACGGTGTAATTTACGCTGCTTTTCACTTCTGTCTGTACTGTGAATTTCTGGCTCAATAGTGCAATCAGTTGATCGTAATACTGCGTGTTTGGCTTGTTACCGAGCAAGGTACAAAGCTCATTGCCTGTAGGGCTGAATCGGTAGTAAACCAGCTTCACGCCTTTTGATAATGGTGCCAGTGACATGCTCTTACCTTGATAGGTTAGGTGCAGGGCTGGATCGAAATCAATCTCTCCGGATTCTAATTCTGTGCCCAGAATAATCCCGAGCTCTATCAAGTGGAGCAAGCTGGAGTAGGGCAGGTTGTGCCCACCAAGGTTGATGGTGTTGGTGGTGTCCCTTTTGCCAAATTTGAATAGCCCAGCATGAGATTTAAAGCCGAGTAAGAGCTTTCTGCTGTTATCGCTACCAAAGCTACAACCCAGTGATGCTGCCCTTTGTAGGGTTAACGCTTCTTTTGGTGTCATGTCTTTTAAGATTTGCAGTGCCTTCATCGACGTCGAGCCTGGGTTGGTGACTTCTCGTTTCAGTACTTGAGCCCATAGCCTCTGCATCGATGTATTGTGGATCTCTTGTGCCATGTCGAAGAAACGGTATAGCCAGTCCTGATCCGGGTCTCCAGCCGCTTCATCCTTACATGAAGAGTGCGCCAACTTTAGAATCTGTTCTAGGTTCTTTTGGCGAAGCTCTCTACGTTTTTTCTCTCGCAATAGTGCCCGTTCGATAAGCGTACTCTCAGCTTTATCCTTTGGCTTGGCACTATGACTAATTAAGAAATCGAGGCCGAAGCTTTGTGCGATGTGCAGCATTCTGCTGGCACTGTCGGCAATATGAGGCTTTTTCTCATGCTTTTGCTGTGTATCGCTAGCATGCTCAATGATCACTGGCTGTTTGGTTTCTGACATAAGAGTACCGTTAGGAGACGACTCAAGACCAATCGTAGTAAATAATTGCTCAGCCTAGCTTGTTAAAACGCTCGATAACGGCGTTAGAACTTTTGATTGTAGAATAACCACTTATCAAAAAGCTCCGCCTGGTTCTCAAGCCTTTTTTCTACGCTATTTCTGAACACTTACTTATTGTGATTGGTATAACTGTCTAAAATGTAACTCTTTATCTTATTGGTGGCTAGATTTTGCGTGCAGAGTTGAAGGTTTCAACAAAATTTTACTTTTGCTAGTGATAATAAAATGTTAAATTTGTTGTAATTCTCAAGGAGGAGTTATGAATCAAGCCAATGATAACAAGCTGAAGAAACAGCTTAGTATAGGGTTATTACTCGCGACTTATGTCGCTGTTCTAGCTTACTTATCTAATTACATCGCGTAATTCAGAAGAAAATTATCGTTATTAAACTGTTATTGAATGATCACACTCGTTCAGTGACGGCAGCTCATCCTTGAGCCACCCTTCTAATTACTACATGTCGTCATACTCTTCAATCGCAGTACCTTCAATAAGATAACCGGTTTGCGCTAAGTCATGGCTGATTGACTCAGTTTTCAGCGTTCCGACCAAATAGATCACATCCCATAACTGCTGTATTGGTGCACCTTTCGGGAACTTCACGTAGATGATTTGGTTCGGTGGCGGCGGTGGCACGTGGATACATGCGCCAAAGTACGGTACCAGCAGAAACTCAGTGATCATATTCTCATCACCTTCCAATGGAATCACAAAGCCAGGAATCTTCACTGTGCTGCCATTCAGCTCTGGGCGAACAGCACCAAGTGTCGATTGTTGAGGTTTGTCCATACTATTGTGGTCAACCATCGGCATACCAAATGAATCTAGCTGAGCACGTTCTGATTCTGGAATCAAATCAATCCATTCAAGTGTTAATACCGATTCGTCATTCTGAGTGGTTTCAGCGTGAGCTGTACTGATAAATGGGAACAGAAGTAGCCCAAGTATCAGTAGGAATTTGCGTTGCATCGTAGGTTCCTATTTTAGATTCGAATCGTCATGCCATCAGACAATGACTGGCGGTAAGCCCTGAAAGCGGGAATAAAGCCGATAATGATTCCGGCAACTTGTACCAGCATAAGCAGTTTCCACTCATGCGGTGTGATTGCGGATATCGATATGTTGATACCATAACTTTGTTGCACAATAGGAGCAACCACTGCGATCAGCGCAAACAGCACTGCAACACCTAATGTAATGCCAAGGAAGGTTAGTGCACTGGCTTCACTGATCAGTAAACCAAACACATGACGAGGTCTTGCGCCCATCGCACGTAGGATAGCCATCTCTCGACGCCTTTCTTGCAAGCTAGTGAGTAGGCTACTGAGCATACCCAATAATCCGGCGACAACAACAAACCCTGAAACAATCAGTAATGCTTGTTCTGCTACAGCCATCATTCCCCACAATTCGTGAAGCGCAATGCCCGGCATAATGGCGCTTAAAGGTTCTTGGCGGTAGTTATTGATTTCTCGTTGCAGTGCGAAGGTTTGGATCTTCGATTTAAGGCCAACCATCATCGCGGTAATCTGCTTCGGTTGGAAGTCACGTTGCTTTAGCGCTTCAGCATTCGGTGTGTGCCCGAGGTTGGCACCTGATTCCCAGCCAACATGAATTGCTTCGATTGCCTCTAGCGATACGTGTACGGTTTTGTCTACTGGTGTTCCTGTTGGCGCGAGTATTCCCACAATCTTGAAGGGCAGATTATCGTGACGGCTAAACGCAACATCACTGATACCGTGCGCAAGAATGATTTGATCACCTATTTTGTAATCTAGCTTCTTCGCGACGTCGGCACCAATCACTACGTCAAATAGCTGATTAAACTCTTTGCCTTGCTGAAAAGTAAGTGGTTGCTTACTTCCATAGCGATAATTCTCGAAGTAGCTATGGTTCGTGCCCATTACGCGGAAGCCTTTATGTGAATCACCCAATGAGATTGGGATCGCCCACTTTACAGCGTTGTGCTGGCTAAATTCTTCATAGCTTTTCCAGTCGATGTTGTTGGTCGCATTACCGATTCTAAATACGGAATAAAGCAGCAGGTTTACCTGACCAGAGCGGCCACCGACGATAAGGTCAGTACCTGAAATCGTATTGGCGAAGCTGCTCTTAGCTTCGGTTCTTACACGTTCCACACCGAGTAATAGAATGACGGATACAGCCACAGTGAGAATAGTTAGAATGGCTGTGGCTTTACGGTTGAGTACGCTTTTTAAGGCTAAGTGAGTAATTACTTTCATACGACAACCTTAGCTTGGTTAACGGTTTTTAAATCTATGGTTCGAGTGAACAACTTTTCTAGTGTTGGATCATGGCTAACAAAGATAAGAGTAGAACCTGCCTGGTTGGCTTGTTCTAACAACAGTTCGATAAAAGCTTCTCGGTTGTCATGATCCAAAGCCGAGGTTGGCTCGTCGGCAATAATGATTTTGGGTTGGCCGATCAAAGCACGAGCGGCAGCAACACGTTGTTGTTGACCGATGCTTAACTCGGTAACGGGCTTGTCCATTAAAGCTTGAGGTAGTTTTAATCTGAGTAACAACTCTCGAGCCGTCTCTTGTAAGCTTTTCTGGCTTTCAGCGACTTGCTGTTTACGTATCTGTGAAAACTGGCAAGGAAGCGTCACGTTATCGATAACTGATAGATAAGGAAGCAGGTTAAATTGTTGGAAAATATAACCAATATGATCGGCTCTGAATTTATCTCTTTGACGAGGTGTAAGCTGAGTGAGGTCTTGATCAAGGATAGAGACTTCTCCTTGCTCAGCTTGGTTGATTCCGGTCAGTAGCCCTAACAAAGTTGATTTTCCACAACCACTTGGCCCTTTAATAAAAAGGTGCTCTTGGGCTTGGATGTGAAGAGAGGGGATCTCTAACGTTGGTGGTAATTCAGGCTTCCAACGAAAGCTGATATTTTCGAGTTTGACCACAAGTGATGAACTGTCAGAAGACATGCTAGCTCCAATAATTAAAGCGGTGTATCTACTGGACAGTAATTTGAAACATAAATTCCCAGGAACACACCGATTTGAACAGCCAAGTAAGCGATGACTTACCTGGCTGTTTATTTTACGTTTAATCCGATCTAGGAGTGATTAGAATCGGAAACTAATACGCTCTGCGTTAAGCACTTCTTGTACTTGAGCTGTGTCTGTTAGTAGGTTCACCGTCATTTTTTCAGTGTTGCTGAACTTAGAGAACCACTGAGTGCTAACTGTGTCTAGCTTAGCAACATCTGAACATTCATAGTGGTACTCAACAGTGAACTCACCGTGGCCACCTTCTGAGTGATCGTGGCCTTCATGATCGTGGTGGTCGTGACCTTCGTGGTCATCATGATCGTGCTCAGCGTGGTCATGGTCTTTGTGGTCATCATGATCGTGTTCAGCGTGGTCATGGTCTTTGTGGTCGTCATGATCGTGTTCAGCGTGATCATGGTCTTTGTGGTCGCCATAACCGTGTTCCGCATGGTCATGGCCTTCATGGTCGTCATGACCGCCTTCTAAGGTGTTTGCTACTGACTTGAACTTCAGAGTACAACTCGCATTGTTAAAACTAAACAGCTCTTCTGGCTTGTTTAATTGTGCGATAGCCTGTTCAAACACTTTCTTCTGTTCTGCAGTTTTTGGAGCATGTTCAAACCCAACCACATCTGCGCCTGGAGCTGTTACTTCAACAAGCAATTCTTGCCCATCTTGCGCGATGTTTACTTCAACTTGGCCATGTACGTGTGCATCATGAGAGCGGAATTCTTCGTTAGCTAGAGCATTTGTAGAGACAGTTATGCCGATAACAACGGCTAAAAAAGTAGGTTTCATGTTTTTTCCTGAATAAAGGTTAATTAAAAAGTAGTGGTAATTAAGCGATATTTACAGGAGGTGAGCGTGCCAAATAAGCGAAATATAGCCGCTGTAGTGAAGTTACTGACTCTGTAATAGCGACAGTAAATTCCGAATGGAACTCTGGAATCTGTGGTAGTGAGTGCGCTGTGATGAACTGATTAAGCGAAAACAGCTCACAATGGTGTGAAGTGTGGTGCTCTGGTGCGATATCCACAATGTGTGTTGCGGCTAACACGCTTAACATGAGCATAAGCCCAAGCAAGAAGCCTGTTTTGCGTTTCACATTGTTGGGTGTGTTTTGCCACATCAGGATGATTAACCACAGAATTAAAAAAAGGATACTGTTATAATATAACAATATCCTTTGGTTAGGTCTCGAAAAAGACGCGAATATCTTATTAAAGGCTCGCTTTAATCAACTCAATGACTTGAGTGACTTCTGATTCGTTTAATGCACCTTCTTTTACAAACAAGATTTTACCTTGCTTGTCTTGAACGATAATCGCTGAGCTTTCTTCTTTTAGAGCCCATGTTGACGCAACGGCGCCGTCTTCATCTAGGACCATAGAAGACCATGGAAATTCTTCTTTGCTGCTTTCGGCAGAGGACTTAACAAAAGACCCAGTACCCCAAATCGCATCATCTTGGTTGATGATAGTGGTGGTTTGGTAGCTGTCTTCTGAGAATTTCGATGCGGTAATGGCTGCCATCAGTGGTGCGTTGAGCTCTTTAGAGCTGCTGCGGCCAGCGATAGCTTGAACGACGCGAACTTTACCTAGAAGATCATTGGTTGCCCAAGCTTGATATCCAGTATTTCCGTCGTTTAGAACAATCTCACCATAGTTACTCACATCGACGGCAGGCAGGGTAGCGCCTACTGATAGGTTGTGAGCATTGGCGAAGAGTGGAGAGGCTGCGGCTAGAAAAGCCAGTAGAGTTTTGTTTTTCATTATATTTTTGTTCCGCTTATTGGTTTGCACAGGAAGTATAATATGAAATTTGAAAAATGCCTCTTTAACTTTTTTATCGTACGACGTAGAAAGAAGTTGCAGGCTTGTTACCAAAAGGTATAATGCATCAATATCAAGATGAACAATAGATTATCTTGCTGTTTGCTAAAGGAATTAGCGATTAAATGTGCTTTGAACAGCGACGCTGTTCAGGTATGTGACTGTAGTACTCAAATGGAATTGAGGTTGTATTATGTTAAGAAAATTTTCTACTTACCGTCCACGTCAGGTGGCGCGTTTCGTTAAAGTCCTGTTCAAAGGCCAATTTGCTATTGAAGGTGTTGGAGAGTTTCGCTTCGACCAAGGCAAGGTGCTACTTCCTGAAGTTTCAGACAAACAAAAGCTCACTATTTTTAAAGAAGTTAACGGCACCATTGCAGCGTTACCGGTGTAACTGAGCTTTATCGATTTGTCTTGCACCGAATAGATTAACAATGAAAAGGGCTTCCTGATGGAAGCCCTTTTTTAATGCGTGTCGTTCACGATGGTATGTCGAACGGCACTTTATTGTGGAGGGAAGCACACACCTGTTCCACCCAACCCGCAATACCCATTCGGATTTTTAGCTAGGTATTGCTGGTGGTAGGTTTCTGCGAAAAAATATTTTCCAGCAGGCAGAACTTCCGTCGTGATCTCGTTGCCTAAAGATTCAGTCATTGCTCGTTGATATTCACGTTTAGAGTGCTCAGCGATAGATTGTTGTTCTTCACTGAAGGTGTAAATCGCAGAACGGTACTGAGTCCCTAAATCGTTGCCTTGGCGCATCCCTTGAGTTGGGTCATGACGCTCCCAAAAGGTTTCAAGTATTCGAGCTAGAGAGGTTTGTTCACTATCAAATATGACACGAACGACCTCGGTATGGCCGGTTTGCCCAGTACATACTTGTTCATAAGTGGGATTAACTGTGTATCCGCCAGCGTAACCAACGGATGTTGAAATAACGCCATCCAATTGCCAAAACAAACGCTCAGCTCCCCAGAAGCACCCCATACCAAACAGGACTTCTTGTTGAGAGCCCGTGGGTGCATCGAGCAGGTCGGTTTGATTGACGAAATGGCGCTCAGTGATTCGAATTGGGTCAGCATTTCCCGGTAGTGCGGTTGCTGCAGAAACCAGTTGTTGTTTGTTTAGCATGTTATATTCCTTTTCGCATACGTTTACCGCGCTGGCTTTTATTTAACGTGGGTTCATATTAACTGTTGGTCAATATTGAATAAGTCTTTAAATTAGACCGTGTTATTCCAGGATTTATTACAGACTCAATGCCTATTTAGCGGTATTATTTCTTTTCACTTATTAACGTATTGATAACTTCTTCACCAATTAAACATGATAAGAAAAACTTTACCAGTTCTGATTGGCACTCTATTGTCATCGACGCTCACTTTCGCTGACGTTTCCCTTGAAATCAAAGGGCTAGATGGAGCGCTTGAGGATAATGTTGATGCTTATCTGAGTGCGATCCCTGAAGAAGAGTATTCGGTTTCACTAAGATTCCAATCCCGCTTGGAATCTATGATTAAAGAAGCCCTGAATGCGTTAGGCTACTACCACCCTAAAATCACATTTACTCACTCCGAAGATGATACCGAAATGACCGTTACGGTTGAGCCGGGAGAGCCTGTTGTTATTTATACTTCAGATATCGTTCTAACTGGTGAAGCCAAGGATGACCCAGACTTTTTAGCCTTGATAGCGAAGAGTAGCTTGTCTAAAGGTTCGACTCTGAATCATGGTAATTATGACTCTTTGAAATCGTCGATCCGCAACCTTGGCTTAGCGAAAGGCTACTTCGATGGTGCTTATGATCTTAGTAAGCTAGAAGTCGCTCCTGAATTGAACCGCGCTTATGTTCGTCTTCATTATAACAGTGGTATCCGCTATCACTTTGGTACTACTCAGGTTACTGGTAGCCAGATAGAAGAAGATAAGGTGCAGTCACTTAAACCATTTGAGGATGGCGAACCTTACTCAATCACCAAAGTCGGTGAGTACAACCAAAACCTGTCCAATACGGATTGGTTCTCCTCGGTATTTGTTGAACCAGATTTAAGCCAGTTAGGCGAAGGCCGAGAGATCCCGATGAAGGTTAGCCTTGCTCCGCAAGCTCGTAACCAAATCGAAACGGGTATCGGTGTATCCACCGACCTTGGCGTAAAAGGCACTCTGAAGTGGAAAAAACCTTGGGTTAATGAACAAGGCCATAGCTTCAATAGCAGCCTGTCGATTTCTAAACCTGAACAGACGATTACCGCTACCTATAAAATCCCTCTGGATGACGTGCTGAACGACTACTATCAAGTTAAGTACGGTATGAAAAACTTGGATAATCGTGATACCAAGAGTTTGGAGTCAAACTTAGCGCTAGAAAGATATTGGCGACTGGATAACGGTTGGCAACGCACGGTCTTCATTCGATACTTGGTCGAAAACTATGAGCAAGGTTTGCAGGATGATTTAGCGCAATTTGTGCTGCCGGGTATCTCTTTCTCACGCACTCGAACGCGAGGCGGTTCGATGCCGATGTGGGGCGATAAACAAACCATTATGGTTGAAGCGGGTGATGATACCTTGTTATCTGAAACTAAGGTTGTTCGTTTTCAAGGTCAAACCGCTTGGATTCGAAGCATTGGCGACAATCACCGAGGCTTAACTCGACTTCAATTTGGCGGCAACTTTGCCGACGAGTTTGATAAGCTATCTCCCTCCCTAAGATTCTTTGCTGGTGGTGACAATAGCATTCGTGGTTATGGTTATGAGTCGATCTCTCCTCGAGATGAAAGTGGCGCACTAACGGGTGCCAAATTCATTGCAACCAGCTCGTTTGAATACCAATACCGCTTGGTTGGAAACTGGTGGGGCGCAGCATTCTACGACATTGGTGATGCCTTCAATGATAAACCTGAATGGAAACATGGTACCGGCGTCGGGGTTCGTTGGGCGTCGCCCGTCGGCCCTGTGAGCTTAGATTTTGCTTGGGGTCTAGATGCAGCAAAAGGTGATGAGTTCCAGTTACACTTTAGTTTAGGGCCAGAATTATGATCAAAGTGATGGGCAAGTGCATCAAGTGGACGTCGATCTCATTGACGTCTATTTTGCTGTTGTTGATAGCCTTGCTAGGTTTTGTTTTGTTCACCAATCCAGGGTTGAACACTGTGTTGTGGGGCGCTGAAAAAGCGTTGCCACAGCTTAAAGTGGAAAGCACTAAAGGGGCTCTGTTCCCGAGCTTTACGCTTAATAATGTTCAGTTTAAAGATGACAGCCTGCATATAGACACCAAAGTTCAAAAGCTGAACTTGGCGATTAATCCTCGCTGTCTGCTCGACCCTAAGTTGTGTGTCGATCGTTTAGCGATTCAAGGATTGGACTTCGCATTTACTGAACTGCCTCCGGCCTCTACAGAAGAAACAGAACCTACTCCGCCCGTAACATCGGTAAAAACACCGTTGCCAATCGTAATCAACCGTATCGCTTTGTCTGATATCAAGTTGAATATCTTAGGGCATGAAATTGAATGGAGCTTGTTCTCTACGGCTTTGAGTATGCAGGGCGAAAAGCTAACTGTATCGCCAACCTTATTCAATGATCTTAAGGTTAAACTCGCTGAGTCGACAGAAGAACCGCAAGCAGAAAAGGTTGAGCCAAAAGCTGCCGTTAAAACGGCTATCGAATTGCCGGAAGTCTGGATTCCTCTGCAGGTTGTGTTGGAGCGTTTTGACCTCAACCGTTTCACCTTAGAACAAGAAACACCAATCGTTGTTAACCACCTTGGGCTAGAAGCTCGCGCGGGCAAACACACGGTTGATGTTTCAACTCTCGAACTCGATATGCCACAAGCAAGCGCCAATCTAACCACGAAGGTTGAGCTCAAGGGCGGTTACCCGCTAGAACTTTCTTTGGATGCGTTGGTGAAAGAAACCGACCTTGTTGGGCAGAAGTTGTCTCTGAAAGCACAAGGCAGCGTGGCTAAGCTAAACCTAGACTCCCAATTTTCTGAGCTGATTGAGGCAAAGTTGTCTGGGGATATTCAACCCTTAGAACCGACTCTGCCATTTGACCTTCTTTTAGAGGGCGGACAAGCACAGTGGCCCCTTACCGGAAAAAGCGATTACCAAGCGACAATTGAGCAATTTAAAGCTGATGGCTCACTAGATGGTTTTAATGTTCTTCTTAAAGGTGAAGCCGATGGTAAGGAAATCCCTGAATTAGCCATCGATCTACAGGGTAAAGGCACGACGGAACAAATTGTTCTCGAGCGTCTAAAGCTCAACACGCTAGGCGGTGAGCTTAACGGTGTCGTTAAAGCGAACTGGAAGAGTCTCGTTAACTGGCAAGCTGACGTGACACTCAAAGATATTCAACCGGGTCTGCAGTGGCCAGAAGCTGAGGGCAACATTAGTGGAAACATCGTCACCTCAGGTGAGTTGACGGAAGCGGGCGGCTGGGCGATTGAACTGCCTAAATTGGATATTGAAGGGATCTTGCGAGAATACCCTCTGGATATCGAAGGTCAGTTGTCAGCGTCGGATCGCAGCGCGAGCGGTGAACCAAAACTGAAAACCAGTGGTTTGAGCTTAGCTCACGGTGTTAACTCGATTAAGGCTCAGGGTGAGCTTGATAAGAAATGGGACATGGGTGTTGAGATTCACTTCCCTGAGCTTGTAAAAAGCGTCCCTGATTTGAAAGGTAAAGTGATTGGTAACATCCAGCTCAGTGGTCCAACGAAAAAGCCTGAAGTCGATCTCGCTCTAAATGTGGATAAGGTAGATTGGAATAACGAAGCAACACTAGAATCCTTGTCGCTTAATGGTTCTGTGGTTCCTCTGCCATTGCCTGAAGCTCAAGCTGATCTTGAATTAAAAGCTAACAACCTAACCTATCAAGATCAGAGCGTAAAAAGCATTGCTCTCACGGTGAGTGGTGGTGAGAAGAAACACACAGTGACACTTGATGTGATATCCGACATCGTGTCTACAAGCTTAGCTATTTCCGGAGAGTTGATTCAAAAGCCTTCTCTTATTTGGTATGGATCGTTAGACAGAGTCAAAATCACCACTCAGCAAGGCCCTTGGGTGTTAGATCAACCTGTCGCGATAAATGCGGATGTTGATAAACAGTTTGCCGATGTTCAAGCGCACTGTTGGAAACAATCGGGTTCGAGCGTGTGTTTGGATGAAGACGTTCGTGTCGGAAAATCGGGTGAGGCCAAGGTAGCCATCAATCAATTCGATTTCGAGCAGATTAAAGCCTTTGTGCCTAAAGAGACGCAATTACAGGGCTTAGTCAATGCGACTGCTCATGCAAAGTGGTCTGAACAAGATGAGCCTGAAGTCACGGTAAGCGTTGATATGCCGAAAGGTCAGGTTGTTCAACAAGTGGGTGAGCCAATCACACTGGGTTGGGAAAGCGTTGCATTGAATGCCCAACTGAAAGACAACAAACTGGATGCCGATTTTAAGTTGGATGTTTCCGACAATGGTGACCTGTCTGGCACGGTGTCGTTACCGGATATTCTTGCCGAAGACAAAATGGTCGATGCGGCAATTAAGCTGACCACGTTCCATCTTGATTTCTTACAACCAATTCTAGGTGAATACAGCTTATTGAAAGCCGACCTTGAGAGTGATCTTCAAGTTAAAGGCTCTCTGATGCACCCTCAAGTCTTTGGTCAATTCTCTGTTGATGGTATTCAAGTCAAAGGCGATGTTACGCCTGTTGATGTGAAAGATGGCCGCATCGACCTCGACTTTGATGGTTATAGTGCAAAACTGGATGCGAATGTCGAAACACCTGATGGTCACCTTGATATTGAGGGAACCGGAGATTGGCAAGATCTTAAAGCATGGCATTCGAACGTTAGAGTTTTCGCTGATGAGTTGATGGTTGATATCCCACCGATGGTTAAGGTGAAGGTCGTACCTGATATGACTATTGATGTCACACCAGATCTGGCGAAAATCACCGGTGATATTGCATTACCATGGGGACGAATTGTTGTTGAAGATTTACCACCGTCAGCGGTTGGCGTCTCTTCTGATCAGGTTATTTTGAATAAAGATCTAGAGCCAGAAAACGAAGATACGAATCCATTCAATGTGATGACGAATATTAATATCTCCATTGGTGATGACTTTAAACTGTCTGCCTTCGGTCTTGAAGGTGATTTGGTCGGTAAGCTCAATGTGGCTCAAAAAGACCAAGGTCCATTTATTACAGGTGAAGTGAACATCGTCGATGGTACTTATCAATCATTCGGGCAAGACCTCTTGATCGAAGAGGGTAAGATCCTAATGAATGGACCACCGGATCAGCCATACGTAGCCATCAACGCGATTCGTAATCCTGATAATACTCAGGATGACGTGACCGCTGGTATTCGAGTGACTGGCCCTGCGACAGAGCCTACCATCGAGATTTATTCTGACCCAGCGATGCCACAAGCGAACGCACTGTCTTATATTTTGCGTGGCCAAGATATCGACGGTGAGTCGAGCGGTTCGATGACAACGACTTTAATCGGTTTGAGTTTAGCGAAGAGTGGTAAGGTTGTTGGTGAAATCGGTGAAGCCTTTGGTGTAAAGGACTTGCAACTGGATACTGCAGGCTCTGGCGATGACTCTCAAGTGACGGTAAGTGGTTACATCCTGCCTGGCTTACAGGTGAAGTATGGTGTGGGTATCTTTAACTCGTTAGGTGAGTTTACCGTTCGTTATAGATTGATGCAGGATCTCTATGTTGAAGCTGTTTCTGGCCTAGACAGTGCTGTGGATCTTCTCTATCAATTTGAGTTCGAGTAGAGCCGTATGGGAGGGCATATGCAGCATCTTGTTTTTGTCTATGGAACCTTGAGGCAAGGTCAGTCCAATCACCATTATTTGCAGGGCTGCGATTTATTAGGGCAGTTTGATACACCTAAGGAATACGCACTTTTTGATTTAGGTGCCTATCCGGCGATGATTTTGGGAAAGAAAAGTGTCGCTGGTGAGGTCTATATCATTAACGACGAAATTTTAGAGTCGCTCGATCGGCTAGAAGATGTTCCTGTTGAGTATCGTCGCGAGCAAATAGAGACTATATTTGGATTAGCATGGGTATATTTGTATCAGCTTGATCTAACAGCTAATAAAGAAATACTTTCGGGTAACTGGTGTCAGCGGAACAATGATTCCTAACTAGTTAATCACCTTACGTGTCTCGTCCTAAAATACG
>NZ_JBFRUJ010000037.1:0-46682 GCF_041474575.1 Vibrio sp. 10N.222.51.C5 | reverse complement strand
TTTTCCGGATTGGTATAATATACGCCATTAGCAAAGCCGCGGATTCTCCTACTTACCAAAACAGCGCGTGTTGGGAGTCTAAACCTCCAACCTTTCCATATACTAAGCCTCAGCAGAAATACTGGGGCTTTTTTGTATCTGCTGCTTCTACGAAGTAATGTTGGGATAACTAGGCGCTCCTAGCTCACCTGCGTGCTCGAATCTCCGGAGTGCCTACTCATTCCAGCCTTGCCATATTTAAGACTCTAGTCTGCACGTCTCGGCAGAAATGCTAGCGCTTTTTATTCCTGTCATTTTTACAAGTATCACTTGAAGTACCATGTGTTCCTTTAGCTATCTCTATCGAACACTGATTTAGTGCAGCCTTGCTGTATTTAATGACTTAGTTCAAAGCTAAAGCTTTCTGTTCACCACTCATCTAGCTCCGTAGTCCTGTTAATAACTAACGCTATTCTAGCGAGACGTTGAGTCCCGTTATTTTTGTTTCCAGGTGAAAGGTGAAGCCTTTCGATTGAAGCTTATATAACTTGAGAGTGGGTTATTGGGTAGACTAGCGAGTGGGCAGAAGAACTAATTCTCTGTATGACTTAAGCTCCTTAAAGAGTTCTGTCCACCCACATTAAGGCTTTCGATTACTCAAATATTAGCGGTATCAAATATCGATATGAGCTCTATGTTCCACGCATATCTTTCAGCGATAGCTCCAGTATGGGAATTGGTGAGTTTGACTTTCATTGGGTATAAAAAAGGCCACCTAAAGTAGGCGGCTTTGGTTGATCTATCTAGGTGTTAATCTAGCTCTTTCTCTGCTTGTTTTGCTTTCTCTATCATAGGAGTGATTGTTGAGCCTTGAACTAGAATAGAGAACACAACAACGGCGTATGTCATGACAAGGATTATCTCTTTTACATCTATTGCTTTGTCTTCAATTACCCAGATACCTGAAGGGATCGAAAGTGCCATGGCTAATGCTAAGCCACCGCGTAAGCCACCCCAAGTTAGAATCTTAATCGACCACGGGTTGTAAGTTCTAAAGCGTTTAAATCCGATGTAAGACAAGAAAACACTCAAGTAACGTGCACTCAATACTAGAGGGACTGCGAACGCCATTAAGATCCAGTCTTCTTGGTGGAATTTGAATAACAGCATCGACATACCAATTAGTAGGAATAATACGCCGTTTAAGAATTCATCTATCAACTCCCAGAAATGATCTAGGTGATCTTCACTCTCTTTCGAGAATCCGATAAAGCGAGTCCAGTTACCAATCATGATACCTGATACCACCATCGCTAATGGGCCTGATACATGTAGAACTTCAGCAAACGCATAACCAGCAGTTGGGATGCCGATGGTTAATAGCAACTCCATCGAGTGGTCATCGGTATTGCTGATTAGGTAGTGGAATACAAGACCTAAAACAAAACCATAGACAATGCCGCCAATCGCCTCTTGAACGAATAGCATGGTCACACTACCGACGGTTGGCGCTTCTGTGCCGAATGCGATAGTAAATAGGGTTACGAAGATAACTAAGCCAAAACCATCGTTGAATAGAGATTCTCCCTCGATTTGAGTAGAGATTCTTCTGGGAGCGTCGAGTTTCTTTACTATTGCTAGCACGGCGATGGGATCGGTTGGAGAGATTAGCGAGCCAAAGAGTAGGCAGTAAATCAGATCAAATTGAATACCGATGAACTGGCAAAACCCGTACAGCACAAAACCGATAAAGAATGTTGAAAACAGCGTAGCACCTAACGCGAGTACTGTTATTTCCCATTTCTGGTCTTTTAGGTTTGGTAATTTGATTCCCAAACCGCCTGCAAATAGTAAGAATCCTAATATCCCTTTTAGAAGGAAATCTTCAAAATTGATACTGGCAACGGTCTCTGAGGCAATGTCTGCCAATTGGAACCAATTATTTTGTCCCGCAATGATAATCAATAGAGATAACATCATTGAGCCAGCTGTGATGGCGATGGTTGTCTGCATTTTACCAATTTTTGTATTCACGAAAGCAATAAGCATGGCTGCAGCGGACAAGAAGCATAAGGTGTAATAGACCGACATTGGGATTCCAACATGTAACAAAGTATGAATATGAATTTTCGTTGTCTCATGCTCAAATAGCAAACATTTTTTTGTCATGACTCAGTAATCAATTTCCTTTTTTAGACGTCTAGACTCCTTTTTAATGTGTGATAGGATGGAGGGATAATTAAAGGAATGAGGTTGTACCGTGGGAAGTAATGTAAGGCAAAAGATTGACGCTCTGTTGAAGCAACGAATTTTACTGATTGATGGTGGCATGGGCACCATGATTCAGGATTATAAATTGGAAGAGCAAGACTATCGTGGTGAACGCTTTGCTGATTGGCACAGTGACTTGAAGGGCAACAATGACCTTTTAGTTCTTACACAGCCTAAACTTATCAAAGATATCCATATGGAGTATTTGGAAGCTGGGGCTGACATCCTCGAAACCAATACCTTTAACGCTACAACCATCGCTATGGCCGACTATGATATGGAAAGCCTTAGTGAAGAGATTAACTTTGCTGCTGCCAAGCTTGCTCGTGAAGCAGCTGATGAATGGACTGCAAAGACCCCAGATAAACCTCGCTTCGTCGCGGGTGTATTAGGTCCAACCAACCGAACTTGTTCTATCTCGCCTGATGTAAACGATCCAGGTTACCGTAATGTTAGCTTTGACGAACTGGTTGAAGCCTATTCTGAATCGACTCGCGCGCTCATTAAGGGCGGTTCAGATTTAATTCTTATTGAAACTATCTTTGATACGTTAAACGCGAAAGCGTGTGCCTTTGCCGTTGAATCTGTTTTTGAAGAGGTGGGTATTGCTCTTCCAGTGATGATTTCCGGTACCATCACTGACGCATCAGGTCGTACCCTTTCAGGACAGACGACAGAAGCATTCTACAACGCCCTTCGTCATGTAAAACCAATCTCATTTGGATTGAACTGTGCATTGGGCCCTGATGAACTGCGTGAGTATGTCGGTGAGATGTCTCGTATCTCAGAGTGCAATGTTTCTGCTCACCCTAATGCGGGTTTGCCTAATGCATTTGGTGAGTATGACCTTTCTCCTGAGGATATGGCTGAACATGTTAAAGAGTGGGCTGAAAGTGGCTTCTTGAACCTAATTGGTGGGTGTTGTGGTACTACTCCAGAGCATATCCGTCAAATGGCTGAGGCCGTTGAAGGTGTAACGCCGCGTCAATTGCCAGACTTACCAGTTTCTTGTCGTCTTTCGGGACTAGAGCCACTGACGATAGCTAAAGAATCTTTGTTCGTGAATGTAGGTGAGCGGACCAATGTCACTGGTTCTGCGCGTTTCAAGCGTTTGATCAAAGAAGAGCTTTACGACGAAGCATTGAGTGTTGCTCGCGAGCAAGTCGAAAATGGCGCTCAGATTATCGATATCAACATGGATGAAGGGATGCTAGACGCCGAGGCGTGTATGGTTAAATTCCTGAATCTATGTGCTTCAGAACCTGAAATCTCGAAAGTACCTGTTATGGTCGATTCTTCTAAGTGGGAAGTTATCGAAGCTGGCCTAAAGTGTATTCAAGGCAAAGGCATCGTTAACTCAATCTCTCTAAAAGAAGGCAAAGAGAAGTTTGTTGAGCAAGCCAAATTAGTTCGTCGTTATGGTGCTGCTGTCATCGTGATGGCGTTTGATGAAGTCGGGCAGGCTGATACTCGAGAGCGTAAAGTCGAAATCTGTACCAATGCCTACAACATTCTTGTTGATGAAGTCGGTTTCCCACCAGAAGATATTATTTTTGACCCGAATATTTTCGCAGTGGCTACTGGTATCGATGAGCATAATAACTATGCGGTTGATTTCATTGAAGCAGTAGGAGACATCAAACGCGATCTCCCGCATGCGATGATCTCTGGCGGTGTGTCGAATGTTTCATTCTCATTCCGTGGTAATAACTACGTCCGTGAGGCTATTCACGCGGTATTCCTATATCACTGTTTTAAAAACGGTATGGATATGGGCATTGTAAACGCTGGTCAGTTGGAAATTTACGATAATGTTCCAGAAGATCTGCGTGATGCTGTTGAAGATGTCGTACTAAACCGTCGTGATGATTCGACTGAAAGATTGCTGGATATGGCGACTGAATACCTAGAGCGTGCTGTTGGTAAGGTTGAAGATAAATCTGCATTAGAGTGGCGAACTTGGCCTGTAGAGAAGCGTTTGGAGCACTCTTTGGTAAAAGGTATCACCGACTTTATTGTTGAAGATACCGAAGAAGCTCGTGTTAATGCCTCTCGTCCTATTGAAGTGATTGAAGGTCCTCTAATGGACGGAATGAACGTTGTTGGTGACCTGTTTGGTGAAGGTAAGATGTTCTTACCACAGGTTGTAAAGTCTGCGCGTGTGATGAAACAGGCGGTTGCCCATTTAGAACCATTCATTAATGCATCCAAAGAAGTAGGCGCAACTAACGGTAAGATTTTGTTAGCGACCGTTAAAGGTGACGTTCACGATATCGGTAAAAATATCGTTGGTGTGGTTTTACAGTGTAATAACTACGAAATTATCGACTTAGGTGTGATGGTTTCTTGCGAGAAGATTCTCAAGGTAGCGAAAGAAGAGAATGTCGACATTATTGGCCTGTCTGGGCTGATTACACCGTCTCTTGATGAAATGGTACATGTTGCTAAAGAAATGGAGAGACAGGGTTTCAAGCTGCCTCTTCTGATTGGCGGCGCAACCACATCTAAAGCTCACACAGCAGTTAAGATTGAGCAGAATTATTCAGAACCTGTTGTATACGTAAATAATGCCTCGCGTGCAGTGGGTGTTTGTACTTCACTACTTTCTGATGAATTGAAACCCGCTTTCGTTGAGAAGCTGGATATCGATTACGATCGCGTTCGAAATCAGCACAATCGTAAGAAGCCTCGTACCAAGCCTGTCACGCTTGAAAGAGCTCGTGCCAATAAAGTTGCTATCGATTGGGATGCGTATACGCCACCGGCACCCGCTAAGCCGGGAGTTCACATCTTCAATGATTTTGATGTGGCAACTTTGCGTCAGTACATCGATTGGACTCCATTCTTTATGACATGGTCATTGGTTGGTAAATACCCTGCAATCCTTGATCATGAAGAAGTGGGTGAAGAGGCAAAACGTTTATTCAAAGATGCTAATGATTTACTGGATCGCATAGAGAAAGAGAAGCTGCTTGAAGCGCGTGGTATGTGTGCCATGTTCCCAGCGAACAGTGTTGGTGATGATATTGAGGTGTATACCGATGAATCTCGTACCGAAGTTCTAAAAGTTCTACACAATCTTCGTCAACAAACAGAGAAACCAAAAGGCTTTAACTACTGTTTGTCTGATTACATTGCGCCAAAAGAAAGCGGTAAAGCGGATTGGATTGGTGGCTTTGCGGTTACGGGTGGTATTGGTGAGCGAGAGCTGGCTGATGAATACAAAGCGAAAGGCGATGACTACAACGCGATTATGATTCAGGCGGTTGCTGACCGATTGGCTGAGGCGTTCGCGGAATATCTGCATAAAGAAGTGAGAAAGGATATTTGGGGTTACTCGCCAGATGAGAATTTGTCTAACGACGATTTGATTCGAGAGAAATACCAAGGTATTCGTCCAGCTCCAGGTTACCCTGCTTGCCCAGAGCATACAGAGAAAGGTACGTTGTGGGAGCTGATGGACGTTGAAAAGGCAATCGATATGTCATTAACGACAAGCTACGCGATGTGGCCTGGTGCCTCAGTGTCTGGTATGTATTTCTCACACCCTGATGCTAGATACTTTGCTATTGCACAGATTCAACAGGATCAAGTGGATAGCTATGCTGACCGCAAAGGTTGGGATATGTTAGAAGCCGAGAAGTGGTTAGGTCCTAACATTAACTAGTTTGAATCTATGATGAGCTTTGATTCGTAAAGTAAAAAGAGAAAGGGTTGCTGAATAGCAACCCTTTTTGTATTTGTGATTTATCTGTCGATGATAAACGGACTTTCTATTCAAATAATTCTTGGTGCAGTTTTTGAATCGCCAACTTAGAAACAGATTCATTTAGTAAGAAGCACAGGTTGTGTGGGCTTGCACCGTAACAAATCATGCGTAGGTTGAAGTCTTCAAGAGTGCCGAAGACCTGCTTTGCATAGCCTTTGCTTTCACTCATGTTGTTACCAATAAGAGCAACAAGGCATAGGTCGTGTTCAATATCTACAGAACACAGCTCCTCAAGCTCAATGCGAGCGGCTTCAGGTAACTCAGGGGCACCACCAGAGGTATCCGTTTGATCGAGTGTTAGTGAAACACTGATCTCTGAAGTGGTGATAAGATCGACCGAGATCTTATGTTTAGCAAGGATCTCGAATACCTTTGCCAAAAAGCCATAGGCATGGAACATATTAGCGCTACGTAGCGTAACCATGGTTTGGTTGCAGCGTAGGGCAAGCGCTCTAAATAGAGGAGAGCTCTCAACTTCTTGACGAATCCAAGTACCACCTAACTCTGGCGCTTTAGAAGAGCCGACAAATACCGGTATTTGGTGGCGTAATGCAGGTACTAGAGTCGATGGATGCAAGATCTTCGCACCAAAGTTTGCCATTTCCGATGCTTCACTAAAGCTGATCTCTGGGATAGGAGAAGCTTTAGGTGCAATACGAGGGTCAGTGGTGTAAATACCCGGAACATCCGTCCAGATTTCTAGACCAATCGCCTTTACAGATTCGGCAATCAATGCTGCTGAGTAATCACTGCCACCGCGGCCTAAAGTCGTGGTGTTGCCTTCGCTATCAGCACCGATAAAACCTTGTGTAACGACAACTTGTTGTTGGCAAAGTGGAATAAGTTTCTGTTGCGCTAGAGCGGCAATATCTTCTAGTTGAGGTTCGGCTTTACCAAAATCATCATTAGTACGCATCACATCTCTGATATCAAAGCGAACAGCAGGAGTGCCTCGTTCAGAGATGATCTGAGCCAAGATGTGTGTCGACATCAACTCGCCACATGCGACAAGGTGATCCGTCAGTTTAGTACTTGTTTGGAATGATGCGGCCTCTGCAGCGCTCGCAATGTCATCAAGAATGCTGTGGACTTCTTTTTCGATGCTGATTGGATCTGCGAGTTGGTCAAGAATTGCGTTGTGAATGTCCGCTAATTGCGCCATTAGTTCCTGACGACGAGCTTTGTCTTGAACACCATGTGCTAGTTCAACCAGCAAGTTAGTGACACCAGAGCATGCACTACTCACGACCAGTTTCGTGTTTGAGTTGTTTTCAATAATGGCAGCACAACGGCTCATTGCTTCAAAGTTGGCAACACTTGTTCCACCAAACTTAGCGACATTAAAAGAACCAGCTACATTAGATGCACTCACGATATATCTCCCACGACTTCCTAAAATAAAATTACGGTTGGGTAATCCAACGTCCGATGTTTTTCGAAGAGAGTTTTAGAGCAAAAAGAGAGGAATTATTAGAATAGTAACCTCAGAAGCTCTTCACCATATAGAAATGGCGACAGTTGACGGGATTCAGCCCGCTCAACCGATAATAAAGGTCCTGCATCCTTTTATTATCTCGGCACTGCTCCCCATAAATGTTTTGTATTGGAAATGCGGTTCCACAAAACATCTGCCTGGGCAGTGCTCCTCTTCTGCTAGATAGCCGTTTCATTGAACGTTTTTGTGGTAACAATGTCAATCCGTAACTTGAGATAATTGAAAAATAATTTTAACAATTATGTGACAGTGGTTTGACCTCAATACTTATGGCTAATTGCTGAGGTAATCAATTTGCTTTAGGGTGGATTGTTCACAACATTAACGTAAGGGATGTACATGTCTAATTTACCACTCACTACTGCTATCGATAGCTTTTATCCACCACACCGAACGTTAATGGGACCTGGTCCTTCAGATATCTCACCTCAAGTGTTACAGGCTTTGAGCCGTCCAACCATAGGTCACTTAGATCCGCTGTTTATTGCGATGATGGACGAGCTTAAACAGCTTCTTAAATACGCTTTTCAGACTGAAAACGAATTTACGATTGCCGTTTCTGCACCGGGCAGTGCGGGTATGGAGACCTGTTTTGTTAACTTGATTGAGCCTGGTGAAAAGGTGATTGTTTGTCGTAACGGTGTCTTCGGTGAGCGTATGCGAGAAAACGTGGTGCGTTGTGGTGGCGAAGCCATCCTTGTTGATGACGAATGGGGCAAGCCCGTTTCAGTTGAAAAGGTAGAACAAGCATTGGCAGAAAACCCCGATGCCGTTGCTGTTGCATTTGTGCATGCAGAGACATCAACCGGAGCGTTATCTGATGCTCAAGCTATCTCTGCTGTCGCTCGTCAGTTTGATGCGTTAACGATTGTTGATGCAGTGACATCATTAGGTGGTGTGCCATTGCTGGTTGATGAGTGGCAGCTTGATGCGGTTTATTCTGGCAGCCAAAAGTGTCTGTCTTGTGTGCCAGGGCTATCTCCAGTGACTTTCTCTCAGCGTGCGGTTGATAAAATGAAAGCCCGTAAAGCACCAGTGCAAAGCTGGTTTTTGGATCAAAGTTTAGTATTAGGTTACTGGAGTGGAGAAGGTAAGCGTAGCTACCACCATACCGCACCCGTGAACAGCCTTTATGCTCTGCATGAGTCGCTGGTTTTGTTGAAAAATGAAGGCTTAGATAATGCGTGGTCTCGTCATCATGCGATGCACCAAGAGCTTAAAGAAGGCGTAGAAGCTCTAGGGTTAAAGTTTGTGGTTGATGAAGAGAGCCGCCTGCCGCAGCTTAATGCACTTTATTTCCCAGAAGGAATTGATGAGGCTAAGATCAGAACGCAGCTTTTAGAAGAATATAATCTTGAAATCGGTGCTGGGCTTGGCTCTTTGGCTGGTAAGGCATGGCGTATCGGCCTAATGGGTTACGGTGCTCGTAAAGAGAATGTCGCGTTGTGCCTAAAAGCGCTAAAAGATGTTTTGAAGTAGCTGCATGAACTGAAATTAAAAAGAAAAGCGCACGAGAGATCGTGCGCTTTTTTGTATCTACCCCAAGCTCCTACTGCCTACTAAGTGAAGCTTGCGTTGCGAATTCTTAACATTATTCTGCAGACGAAACGTTATCTTCTGCTTGTGACACTTTCTTATACTGAACCTTTGAAAAGTCTCTGTTAGGGAATAAAAAGTTCGCTTCGCTACGAATTTGCTCTGCTTTACTTTCTTCTCCTAGGCCTTGATACGCCAGAATCAGATTGCTGTAGAAAGCCGGTCTTGGTTTGCTCTTAATGATCTCCAGTGACCAATCGATGTAAGGCTGTATAAGGCTCGGGTCGGCTTTGTAGAGGCCGATATTAAGGTAAGTGCTGTATATATCCCAATCGTAGCGATCTTTCCACACCACTGGGTTCGTTACCTGCTTAAGAATGTCCGGATTTTTCGGCTTAGACAGTTCAAACTTAGTCAGTACATAGTTGGTGTGCAGGGCGCTCAACATATAAAAACTGACCAAAATAGGGAGCACTAAGCTCAACACTCTAAATAGGGTCTTGCTGATGATACTGAACGACTGTTGATAATGTCGGGAAGAGCGCTGATCTACCCAGTAAATCAATATAATGAATGTTATCCAGTGAATCGCCGAGTGGTAAAAAGGATACTCAAGTTGAGAGTGCAAAAGGATTGGGATAAATAACGCGAGCAGGGCTAGACGTGTTCCCTTTGCTGAACTTGTTATGCGTGACATCACCAATATTGCAGCAATCAAGATTCCGATGATTGGTACAATCCCCCCTTCAACTCCCCAAAACAGGAACTCATTGTGCGGGTGATCCATTGAAGGAAGACCTGGATGATAGTTCGAGTTGAGTTGATGTTGGCGAGCTGTATATAGCGTGTATTCAGACTCAAATTTCCCGTAACCATAACCTGTAAATGGCTTTTCGATCATCATATCTAAAGCTTGCGGGAACGTATAAGCGCGCGGGCTTTCTAGGTTCGCTTTCTTGCTAGCGAGGCTATCAGTCGCACTTAGGCTGATCACCGAAAAAGCGACGACGACACCGACGAGCACTGATGCGCACCATCCGTAGAAGCGTTTCTTGGTCGAGAACTTGTATAGATAGGGCAGAATGCAGATAAACCCAATGACAGCGGCCAACCATCCGGTACGTGATGCAATGATGATCAGCAAGGGCACGGTTAAGGTTGGAGTTAAATACAGTAGGAATGATTCGCTGATCTTATGGTTATATTTAGCCGGCTGCCTTGCTAAAAGGTAAGCGGACAGCACAAAACCAGTAGCAAGAAAGCTTGCCATTACATTCGGTTGTTGAAATATCCCATATGGTCGGTTTGCAGAAGTGTTGTAGCCAAATAGGTTGCCAGGTTCTAATAAGAAATATTGCACATAGCCAAATAGTGCTTGTATAACAACAGCAAGTACAATGAACCACAACATACGTTGCTTGTGTTTATTGCTGAACTTAAATTGCTGCAGCACCACAAATAAGGCAAAGCCCGCCCACAATCCAAGCAAGCGTCCTGACGCTCCTTGAGGTGCAGCATTGCTGTATAAAATGGGTAGCGTGAGTATGATGCAGCTAATCAACAAGCCAATTGTTAATTTGGAATACTTGAGTACTCGATTGGTCGCGAGTTGGTAAAAGCCAATCGCTAGCGTGAAGCTTAGCGCTAGCCAAGTGGTAGGGTTAAAGGATAGAGCAAGGCCCGAACCACCAGGATTCGGCATAAAAAAATGCATAGCTAACAAGAATACAACAGCTAAAGAAGCCAGAAATGCTTTGTTGAGTGGTAGCTGAGTGATCTGATTTTCTAGCTGAGTACCGCTAGTGTGTATTGTTGCCATAAATCCCTAACCTTATAAAAACAGAGCTTGTTCCTTCTGAAACAAGCTCTGTTACTTTAACATTTTTCTGTCTGCCCGCAGGGCGCTATTTTACACCTACTTCAAATTTAACATAGGCTTAAGGAAGCGAGCAGTGTGTGAACCTTCGACTAACGCCACATCTTCAGGTGTACCCTCTGCAACAATCTCACCACCACCTTGCCCACCTTCTGGGCCAAGATCTAGGATCCAGTCTGCTGTTTTAACGACATCTAGGTTGTGCTCAATCACGACAACTGTATTACCGTGATCACGCAGTCTATGTAATACCGTCAGTAGCTGCTGGATATCGTGGAAATGAAGGCCTGTTGTTGGCTCATCGAGAATGTATAAGGTTTTTCCCGTGTCTCGTTTAGACAGTTCACGCGCTAATTTAACACGCTGAGCTTCACCACCAGATAAGGTTGTAGCTGCTTGCCCTAAGCGAATGTAAGAGAGGCCAACGTCCATTAAAGTTTGCAGTTTACGAGCGATAACAGGTACCGGGTTGAAGTATTCACGAGCATCTTCCACAGTCATCTCTAGAACTTCGTCAATGGTTTTACCTTTGTAGCGGACCTCTAGAGTCTCACGGTTATAGCGCTTACCTTTACACACATCACAAGGCACATACACATCGGGTAAGAAGTGCATCTCTACCTTGATTACGCCGTCTCCCTGACAAGCCTCACAACGACCACCACGAACGTTAAAGCTGAATCGACCTGGCTTGTAACCACGAGAACGTGATTCCTGAGTGCCCGCGAATAGTTCACGAATAGGGGTGAAAATCCCTGTGTAGGTCGCAGGGTTTGATCTTGGTGTACGACCGATAGGGCTTTGATCTATGTCGATTACCTTATCAAAATGTTCTAACCCTTTAATCTTTTTGTGCTTTGCTGGAACTGCAGTCGTGGCACCGTTTAATTGAGTGTGGGCGACTTTAAAGAAGGTATCGTTGATAAGCGTTGATTTACCCGAACCTGATACGCCCGTAATACAACTGAACAAGCCAACAGGAATTGTCGCGGTCACATTCTTTAGGTTGTTCCCCGTTGCGCCAACGATCTCGACGACCTTTTTCTTGTCGATAGGCGTTCTCTTTTCAGGCACTGCAATTTCTTTAGCACCGCTCAGGTATTGGCCTGTCAAAGAGTTCGGGTTTTCGATGATGTCTTGCATGGTACCTTCTGCCACCACGTGACCACCGTGCACCCCTGCTCCTGGACCGATATCGATAACATGGTCAGCACAACGAATTGCATCTTCGTCATGTTCCACAACAAGTACCGTATTACCTAAGTCTCTCAGGTGAATTAAGGTTTGCAATAGACGTTCATTATCGCGCTGGTGGAGACCAATTGATGGCTCATCAAGTACATACATAACGCCAACTAAACCGGCACCGATTTGGCTCGCCAAACGAATACGTTGCGCCTCACCACCAGACAGCGTTTCAGCACTGCGTGATAGGTTAAGGTAGTTCAAACCAACGTTGACTAAGAAATGCAGACGATCATTGATCTCTTTCATCACTTTATCTGCGATCTGCCCACGTTGACCGTCTAGCTTCAATTCTTGGAAAAATTGTAGTGCGTCAGCAATGCTAAGTTCAACGATTTCCGGAAGTGTTGTATCACCAATGAAAACATTACGAGCTTCTAATCTCAGGCGAGTGCCATCACAGCTAGAGCACGATTTGGTTGAGATGTATTTAGCAAGATCTTCACGCACTGCGCTCGATTCAGTATCACGGTAACGGCGCTCCAAGGTATTTAAAATGCCCTCAAATGGATGACGCTTAACCCGAATATCACCTCGGTCATTGATGTACTTGAATTCCACTTCAGTACGACCTGATCCTTTTAGAATGATCTCTTGAGTCTTTTTCGGTAGAGAATTAAATGGCGCATACAGATCAAAACCATAATGTTCTGACAGCGACGTTAGCATTTGGAAATAGTAGTAGTTCTTTTGATCCCAACCTTTTATCGCACCTTCAGCAATGCTTAGGTTCTCATCTAAAATCACTCGGCTTGGATCAAAATACTGTTGAACACCAAGACCATCACACGTACCACATGCTCCTGCCGGGTTATTAAATGAGAACAGGCGAGGCTCAAGCTCTTGCATGCTGTAACCACATTTAGGACAAGCGAAGTTAGCAGAGAATACGATCTCTTCTTGATCCGTTTCGTCCATCCAGCCGACGACAGCGATACCGCCAGAGAGCTCTAATGTGGTCTCGAATGACTCGGCTAAACGCTGTTGAAGATCAGGACGAACCTTGAATCTGTCTACCACAACTTCAATGGTGTGCTTCTTATGAAGTTCAAGTGCTGGTGGATCGGATAGATCACAGGTTTCACCATCAATTCGGGCTCGGATAAAGCCTTGCGCAGCTAAGTTTTCCAGTGTTTTAACATGCTCACCTTTGCGCTCTTTGACAATCGGTGCCATCAACATCATCTTTGAGCCTTCAGGCAGTTCTAAGACCTTATCGACCATTTGACTGATGGTTTGTGCTGCTAGAGGGATGTTGTGGTCTGGACAGCGAGGTTCGCCTACTCGCGCATACAATAATCTGAGGTAATCATAGACTTCGGTAATGGTACCGACGGTTGAGCGAGGGTTATGTGAAGTCGATTTTTGTTCTATTGAGATAGCTGGAGATAGACCTTCAATATGGTCGACATCAGGCTTTTCCATAAGAGATAGAAATTGACGAGCGTAAGCAGACAGAGATTCAACATAACGACGCTGACCTTCTGCGTAGAGTGTGTCAAACGCAAGTGACGACTTTCCTGAACCCGATAATCCGGTGATGACAGTCAGTTTGTCACGTGGAATGGTTAGGTTGACGTCTTTGAGGTTATGCGTACGAGCGCCTCTAATTTCTATTTTATCCATCTCAATAGACCATGTAATTTTAAGTGGCTAAAGTATTACATAGAGTGAGATTTGTGCAAAGTTTTACTGGATAAAAAAACAGTAAACAAAAAGGGCGACTCAAAGAGTCGCCCTTTCTAAAATCAGTAACGTTAGTGATTAACCAGTCGTTATGCTTCTTTCTTGGTCGAGTGTTTACCTAGCTCGATTTGCTGCTGGTCTTTCTTGTATAGGTTTTCGAAGCAGTAGTTTGTTGCTTCGATATAGCCTTCAACACTACCACAGTCAAAACGTTGGCCTTTAAATTTGTAAGCCAATACACAGCCTGCTTTTGCCTGTTTTAGCAATGCATCAGTGATCTGGATTTCGCCGCCTTTACCTGGTTCTGTCTGCTCGATTAATTCAAAGATATCTGGAGTCAGAATATAACGACCAATGATCGCTAGGTTGCTTGGTGCTGTACCTTGCTCTGGCTTCTCTACCATGTCATCAACTCGGAAAAGGTCATCTTTGATCATTTCGCCAGAGATAACACCGTACTTGTGAGTCTCTTCTTCTGGAACTTCTTGTACAGCAACAATAGAACAGCGGAACTGTTTGTATAGCGCAACCATCTGAGCTAGCACGCCTTGTTGCTCGTTCACACAAAGGTCATCAGCAAGTACTACTGCGAACGGTTCATCGCCTACAAGTTCGCGACCCGTTAAAATAGCATGGCCAAGGCCTTTCATCTCACGTTGACGAATGTAGGTGAAGTTTGCCGCTTCAATCGTTTCACGGATATTAACCAATAGGTCTTCTTTATTGGTGCCGCTAATCTGGTGCTCAAGCTCGTAGTTTTTATCAAAGTGATCCATGATCGAGTGCTTACCACGTCCAGTAACGATGCACATTCCATCCATACCAGCTTCGATAGCTTCCTCTACACCGTATTCAATCAGAGGCTTGTTTACTACAGGCATCATTTCTTTAGGCATTGACTTGGTTGCAGGTAAAAAACGTGTACCGTAGCCAGCTGCCGGGAAAAGGCACTTTTTGATCATGATAAGACCCTTTATCTATAATAATTATTGATTCAACCTGAGTGGTTGATATTTCTGAGGGCAACTCTAGCATAAGTTATGTCGAAAATTCAGCAACAATAGCCATGGTTTACTAGAGCTTCCCTCAAAATTATCGTCAGACTAAGAGGTGGGTCGATTATGCAAGCAGGTTCTGGTTTGCCCATGCTATCGCTTGAACTCTATTTTTTACCGCAAGCTTACGGAATATTTGATAGAGGTGAGATTTAACCGTGAACTCACTAATAAACAAGTCATCGGCGATTTGTGTGTTTGAAGACCCGGATTGAAGACAGCGAATCACCTGGATCTCACGAATGGTTAAATCAACATTGGTTGGTGTGGTGTTGGTATTGACCATATTGCGATAATAAAACAACAGTTGATTGGTTACCTTCCTTGGCAGCCAGTTATCGCCATCAATGACTTCTTGAAGACCACGAGCAATCTTGTCCTTTTGTTCAGTGTTGTAAAAGAGTCCTTTTAGTACCCCATAGGTAAGAAGCTCTGAGGTTGGAAGTTGCTGGGGGACATTGAATAAAATGATTTCGTGATTTTTCCACATAACAGTCAGGTTAGGACAAATAATCAGTAGTTGTGGTACCTCTCTGTAATCGACGAGCAAGATCCGGTTACTCCGCTTTCTATCAACTAGCATTAATTCGTCGGGTGTCATTTTGTAGAGAACAATAGATAAATGCTTTTCTATCTCTTTTACATGTAGATAGGTATCGTTTGGGTCGATGCACAGAAAGTGTAAAGTGCGAGCGTATCTTGATTTTCTCATTGAAACGTCCTGTTTGAGTGGGATTAGATTCCACGTTGTCATGCAGGCTTTAGCTTCTCTAGCGCCTTGATAGTGACTTGCGTTGAATATCAATTATCAAAGTAAATGAGTGGTTTGTAAGTGGAGAAAAAAGCAACATCGCTCTGAATATCATGATTTGTTACGTTTTTATTCTTTGTAGTGAGGAGAGAATAGGAATGCGATTTATCACTGCAGAAAAGCATGCTATTCTTGTGCGCTAAAATTTTCTGAGACTATGAATTTAGACGGAGCAAATCATGGCTAGCCGTGGAGTTAACAAAGTTATATTAGTGGGTAACCTAGGTAATGACCCTGAAATTCGTTACATGCCAAATGGCGGCGCAGTAGCGAACATTACCATTGCAACGTCAGAGTCATGGCGTGATAAAGCAACTGGCGAGCAGCGTGAAAAAACAGAATGGCACCGTGTTGCTCTGTTTGGCAAGCTTGCGGAAGTTGCTGGTGAGTACCTACGTAAAGGTTCTCAAGTTTACATTGAAGGTCAACTTCAAACTCGTAAATGGCAAGATCAAAGCGGTCAAGATCGCTACACAACTGAAGTGGTTGTTCAAGGCTTCAATGGTGTAATGCAAATGCTTGGCGGCCGTGCTCAAGGTGGTGCTCCTGCTCAAGGTGGCATGGGTAACAACCAACAGCAAGGTGGTTGGGGTCAGCCACAGCAGCCACAACAACAGCAACAACAATACAGTGCTCCCGCTCAACAGCAGCCAAAAGCACCTCAACAAGCTCCTCAGCAGGCTCAACCTCAATATAATGAGCCGCCAATGGATTTTGATGATGACATCCCATTTTAGATCCCTGTTTTTAATATATTATAAAGACAGTATTAAATTGGAAAAAGCCGCGTTCATCGCGGCTTTTTGTTACCTACAATTCTTAACGCTTTATTTACAACGTCAATTTATAGTATAAGTAGCAATACGGTATAATGTGAGTTGAAAAGGATTTCGTTATTCATGAGATATACCCCGACACTAAAATTGAGCACTCGATTGGTCGCATTTGTCACCGTGATAGTGATCAGCGCGATGTTCATTCTTTTTATTGGTGGCACACTTTCCTTTAAGCGTATTGGACAGGAATATTTAGACCATTATTTGGTTGGCATTGTCGACGTTGTAGATAAAGAGATGGAAGACCCTGACGCCGCGTATTCAATGCAGCGTTGGATGCCTAAGATGTTGCAGGCGAGCAATATTGTTGAGATGAAACTCTCGAACAAGACCGGCATCGTTTATCGTTTCAAAGATACCTCCCCACAAATTGATCCCAATCGTCTTTATGAGAAAAGCTTCATTTTAGAGCGTAATGAAGGCTACCGAATCGAATTTAAAGCACTTCCTCCTTATATTGGCTACAACTACTCAATGGAAGCGATGTGGTCAATTACTTTGGCTGTCGCATTGGTTCTGTTCTGTCTTGCTCGCGGTGTTCGTTGGTTGAAAGAACAACTCATGGGTTCTGAAATCTTGGAAGAGCGAGGAAGAATGATCTTGGCCGGTCAGGTTGAAGCTCATGCAAAGGGAGATGAGCGAGAGTGGCCTTATACCGCAAGCGAAGCCTTAGATGTATTGATTGAAGAGCTACAAGATGCTCGTCAAGAACGAAGTCGCTTTGATACCTTTATTCGTACCCATACTTTCCTAGATAAACTCACGGGAACGGCAAACCGAGTTTTATTCGATAATAAGCTGGAATCGGCACTGCATGAAAGTGGTGCTCGAGGCGGTGTGTTACTGATACGTATCGACGAATGGGAGCAAGTTAGTGATGCTAACGATAAGCAAACCACAGACGGCTTTATTATTGAAGTCGGTGAAGTACTGTCGAATATCGTTCAACGCTATCCCGATGTCATTTTTTCTCGCTATTACGAAGCGGACTTTGCTGTATTTATCCCTCATCAGGGCGCAAAAGATATTGCGACCTTGGCTGCTCAGTGTTTAAGGCAGTTAGATAAGCTAACTCCGCCAGAGCCTTTAGAGTCGGATAACTGGTGTCATATTGGTGTGACCATGTATACAGAAGGTGAGCGTCATAGCCAGATCATGGATGAAACGGAAACGGCACTAAAGAGTGCTCAGTTAGAGCGTATTAATAACTGGAGCCGTTACCCGAAAGAGAATAAGAATGAGCTTGATAGAGGCAGTGTTCGTTGGAGAACATTACTTGATAAAGCGCTGCTTCCTGAAAATTTAGTAATCTTTGCTCAGCGGTGTTATCTTATGCCGGAATCTGGTCAAGTTAATGAATTGCATAGAGAAATATTTACTAGAATTCAGGATCCTGACAAAGGTTTATTGAAATCGTCTCGATTTATGCCTGCGGTAGAGCAAGTGGGTTATCAAGCTCAAATGGACCAATCGGTTCTAAAGGTTGTGTTGAAATCGTTGAAAGAATCAACTCAACCTATCAACTATTCAGTGAATCTGAATGTTACCCCGTTTGCTAATAAACAGCACTTTAAGTGGTTTAGGAGTGAGTTGTTACAGCTCTCTGCTCAACACCGCTCTCAGCTTGCGTTTGAATTTTCAGAAGGGCACTTGATTGCTCATCTTGATTATATGAGACCGGTGGCAAAGATGTTGCGAGGTTTAGGGTGTAAAGTTGTGGTTGGCCAAGCTGGGCGAACCATTGTTAGCACTCACTATATAAAGGATTTGAAGGTTAGTTATATTAAGCTTCATCGAAGCCTAATAAAGAAAATCGATCAAAGGCATGAGAACCAACTGTTTGTTCGCAGCTTAATTGGGGCGTGTGGTGATTCTCCAACTCAAGTTATTGCCGTTGGAGTCGAGACAAAACAAGAAAAGAATACCTTGATAGAGTTAGGCATTAACGGCTATCAAGGGAGATATTTCGACGAAGAACAACAAATTATCCCTTTGCCTAATCAAGCAGAAAAAGCCGCGAAAGCGGAATCTGTTGTCAAAGTTGGACGAAGAAATCGATGGCGTAAGAGTAGTAGTTAAGAATGAATTTTAAAGCGATTTTAGACAAAATAAAGCCAACGAATAATAAAGGTAGCTCGCAAGTTGTCTTGCTGGGCAATGACGCCATTTATATTTCATCGACAGAACAAGATCCTCAAGTAGCCAGCATTCCCGTGGTTAATGGGGACTGGGAGAGTGCGCTAAAAAAATCGCTTAGCAGTGAGGCGTTTACCAGTAATAGCGTCCAACTGATTGTCTGTGCTAACTACTACCAAACCTACCAAATTGATAAACCGGACATTCCAGAGAGTGAATGGTCGGTAGCACTGCCTTTTTTACTCAAAGATCTTGTTTCAGAAAGAGTCACGGAAATTACTGCGAGTGCGGTCGCGTTACCAACGTCGAACAAGCTGCAAGTATATGTCCTGCCTAAAAAGCTGTTGGACAAGCTTTTGAATATCACTAATTCGGCTCAGGTTGAATTAATAGGTGTTGCTCCTGAAGATGAAATCTGGGGTTACAGTGCAGGCGAACTGTCTAATTTCATTCTTTTACAACGTAGCGTCAATTCACACTTTAAATTGGGTGCGTTTGTCGAAAATACCGTTTGTTTTCAAAGAACCATCCGCAGTGTTGTGCCACCTTTAACGGGTGTTGCGTCAAGTGCTCTGCAGTTAGATGGCCTCGCTTTAGAGCTTCAACGCTCGATTGATTACCTTTCTTCTCAAATTAAAGGCACCCAGCTTCACCAGCTTAAAATCTGTTGTGACGAAGAAGATGAAGCAGAGTTACAAAGTGCCTTAAACAGTACATTGAGCTCGACAGTTTCACTGTTGGTTGAAGGTGAGCGTGATAATTCAGAGAGTTTGTTGCTTAAACTTGCAGCTGAAAAAGAGACGTTTAAGGTCAATCTTTACCCTGAACACCTTAAGCCTAAAAAAGAATATTTTACGCTGACCAATGTTGTTGCGAGCTGGGGAGTAATTTGTGTTTTGATGCTTGGTGGTTACTTCGCAATGCAGTATCAAGTTTCTAATCTAGATAAAGAGCTAACAGCCCTGCAACAAGACTCGAATCAACTTAACAAGCAAGTTAACCAATTGAATAGTAAGTTAACTCAGCATAAACCGTCTCCAGAGAAAGTCGCGGCGGTTGCGCGTCTCAAACGTGAGACTGAGGCTAAAAAAGAGGCTTTGAAGGCTGTTGGACAATACGACGAATCCCAACAAGTCGGGTATTCTGGCGTCATGAATTCCTTAGCTAAATTAGGCCGAAATGACATTTCTCTTTCGCACATCTACATGACCCACGATACTTTAGATCTTAGTGGCTTGGCTCGTAACGCAAATGTCGTTCCGAACTGGATTGGTCAGTTTAAAAGTGAGCTTAATTTAGTCGGACGCAGTTTTGAAAAACTAAAAATTGGCCGTAATGATCAGGATGTGGTGACGTTTGAGCTAAGTACTCGTCGGGAGAGTAAATAATGCAGCAGTGGAACCAGCTGAGCGATAAGTTTCTTGCATTAAGTCAAAGAGAAAAATGGCTACTTTTTGTGTGTGGTTTTGTTGGCCTATCGATGTTGTTGTTCACCTTATTGGTTGAGCCTGCGTATCTCGATCTACAAGCTAAAAATGCCAAGGCGAGCAGCCTGACTCAATCGAATCAAAGGCAGCAAGGTGAGTTACTTGTTCTGCAAGCTCAGTTAAACAAAGACCCAGACAAAGAAATTAATCGAGAGTACAAAAAGCTGCTGGTGGAGAGCCAAGATCTCTCTCTTCAGCTTTCTCAGATTGTTGATGGATTAATCACACCTTCTCAAATGTCGCAGTTACTGGAGAGCGTTCTTAACGCCGGTAATGGACTAAAGCTTGAATCGCTAGAGTCATTAAAACCAGAAGCGATTTCGAACAATAAAGAGACCAGCGAATATTCAGGCTACTTTCTTCACCCTGTAAGAATGGAGCTAACCGGCAGTTACTTTGATATCTCAGCTTACCTTCAAGCACTTGAGTCTCTACCTGTGAGTTACTACTGGCGCACATTTGAATACTCAGTAGAAGAATATCCTAAAGCTCGACTGGTGTTCGAGGTTTACACATTAGGTACTAGACAGGAGTTTATCGGTGGTTAGAACTCTTTTGTTGTCCTTGCTATTTAGTAGCTCTTTTGTGTGGGCTGAGCAAGATCCCACGGCGCCATTAGGCTGGCTTTCACCTCAACAGAAAACGGCGCCTGCTAAGAAAGCACCAACTCGTTATCGCTTGCCTTCTTTAGAAAGCATCGTGTGTAAGGGAGATACGCCTTGCTATGCGATTATGAATGGTCAGATTCTCGGACAAGGGGAAACGATCAGAGGGTACCGAGTTAAGAACATAGATCCAGAATACGTCACTCTGCAGAGAAGCTCTAAGCAGTGGAAATTAGAGATGTTCTCTTTAGATGTTAAGAATAATTAAGGTTAGAGTGAAGACATGCGTAAACTTGTAGTAGCAATCCTAGTGTCATCTTTAGTCGGCTGTTCGATGGGGCATAGAGATCCTGTTGAGATTAAAGAGTCTTTAAACGAATCAATTAATGAAGCCAATAGCAGAGCGCTTCATGAGCTGCCTTCGTCGGTTCAAGATGACCTTATGCCTCAGCTTAATTCTGACTCGATGTCTCCGGGGATGGAAACGGTTAAGCGTTTTCGTATTCAGGCAAAAGGCGTTGAAGCGAGAACTTTTTTTGCCAGCTTAGTGAAAGGTACGGAATATAGTGCGGCTATTCACCCAAGTGTGTCTGGAAACCTTACGCTTAATCTAACGGACGTGACGTTAGATGAGGTACTGGCTGTTGCTCAAGATATGTATGGCTACGATATTGAAAAGCGTGGCAAAGTGATTCAAGTTTATCCTGCCGGTCTTCGCACCGTAACGATCCCTGTCGATTACTTACAAGTTAAGCGTTCTGGTCGCTCACTAACGACGATCACCACCGGCACGATCTCTAACTCAGATTCGAATTCATCGAGCTCTTCAAACTCGAACTCAAACTCGTCAAATTCATCTAACTCTTCTAATTCATCAAACTCGACATCGAATGGTGGTACAGAGATTGAAACGACCTCTGAAAGTGATTTTTGGCCACAGCTTGAAGCGGCGGTTGCTCACTTAATTGGCTCGGGCGATGGGCAAAGCGTTGTCGTGACCCCGCAAGCGAGTGTGATTACAGTGCGTGCTTACCCTGACGAAATTCGTGAGGTTCGAGAGTTCTTAGGTATTTCTCAAAAACGCCTGCAGCGTCAAGTTATCCTAGAAGCCAAAATCATGGAAGTAACCTTGAGTGATGGTTACCAACAAGGTATTAGCTGGTCTAATTTATCTAAGTCGATTGGCAGCGGCGGTGTGGTAATTGATCGACCTGGTGGAACTTTGCCTCCATTAGATGCGATCAGCTCTTTGTTAGGCGGGCAAACCAACGTAACGATCTCAGATGGCAGTTTTGAAGCGGTATTGAGCTTTATGGATACTCAAGGTGACCTGAACGTTCTATCAAGCCCACGAGTCACAGCTGCAAACAACCAGAAAGCGGTTATCAAAGTGGGTACTGACGAATACTACGTGACGGATTTATCTAGCGCGGTAGGCAGTGGTGACAACGCGAACGTCGCACCTGAGGTTGAGTTAACTCCGTTCTTTTCGGGTATCTCCTTAGATGTGACCCCTCAGATAGATGATAAAGGTAGCGTATTCTTACATGTTCACCCAGCCGTTATTGAAGTAGAGGAAGAAGTAAAAGAGCTCAACCTAGGTTCAACAACGGGCTTGGTGCAACTTCCTTTGGCGAAAAGCTCTATTCGTGAATCTGACTCAGTGATTCGAGCTCGAGATGGCGATGTTGTGGTGATCGGTGGGTTAATGAAATCCAACACCAGTGATGTGACCTCTAAAGTTCCATTCCTCGGTGATATTCCAGCCTTAGGTCATTTGTTCCGTAACACCAATCAGTTAACGCAAAAAACTGAACTCGTGATCTTGCTTAAGCCAACGATCGTGGGTGTGAATACTTGGCAAAATGAGTTGGAGCGTTCACGTGATCTTCTTCAGCAGTGGTTCCCTGATGAAGAGTAATTGCTTACTTTCTCAATATAGAGTGGCAGTGTCTCACTAAGCTAGGTCGTCGTATGTATCAAGCTCACTTTGGTTTTGAACAACTGCCATTTACCTTAACGCCGAATACCGATTTCTTCTATGGTTTAGCGCCTCATTTCGAAGCGATTCAGACGGTAATCTCGGCGTTGGAAATGGGCGAGGGCGTGATTAAGGTGACCGGAGAGGTCGGCACTGGAAAAACCATGGTTTGCCGGATGTTGGTCAATCACCTACATGACTGTACAGCTCTGATCTACTTACCAAACCCTGTGTTATCAGGGGCAGACTTGCGCCAGGCGGTTGCAACAGAGCTTGGTTTAGCTGTCGATAATGAAGCAACCTTGGTTGATAACATTCAGCATAAGCTCATTGAATTGCACAATTCTGGTTTAAGAGTGGTGGCTATTCTTGATGAAGCTCAGGCTCTATCGGATGAAGCGCTCGAAACATTAAGGTTGTTTGGTAACCTTGAAACGGAAGATAAAAAACTGCTGCAGATTGTTCTATTAGGTCAGCCAGAATTGGATGCTCGATTAGAGGCTTATCACCTAAGGCAGTTTCGCCAAAGAATCACATTTAGTTCGACACTGAGACCGCTGAATCTCGATGAAACGGTGGCTTATATTGATAATCGAATCGCTAAATCTGGTGGCAGTCCTGAGTTATTCAGCTTGAATCAAAAAAAGGCGATCTGTCGTTCGTCGTTAGGTATCCCTAGATTGATAAACCAACTTTGCCATAAGGCTCTATTGCTTTCGTTCAGTGAAGATAAGAAAAGTATCGACAACCAACATCTTTTTTCAGCTATGCATGAAACGTACGATGTGTGTAAGCCTAAATTTAAAACGCCAATACTGTGGGGTTGGAATTAATTATGAGCGTCATTAACAACGCCTTGTCTGAATTGGCAAAGAAAAAGTCAGCGACTTCGATTGAAGCGGCAGTCGTACCTAAAGTAAAAACGCGTTCCCCCCTAGTTTGGGTTGTTGCAGGTTTTACTTTGAGCTTAGCGATGGGCGGTTGGGCGATATCGCAAGGCCCTGTGATTGATCAGTCTATTGTTGAGCAGTCAATCTCAACTCGAGATTTACAGGTTCAAGTCTCTGTCGTTGATGATTCAAATGGCATTCAGGAAGTTGCTCAACCTATCTCATCGCCAACTAAGAAATTGGTGACACTAGACTCTGCGATCCTTTCAACAGAAAACACTGCGATGGCAAAAAGCGCTCAATCTAAGCCTAGTGTTTCCGAATCAGTTGTTATGTCTGCCCCAAAAGCGACAAAACAACAAACACCGGCTAAACCTCTAAGCACGCCTAAAACGATTAGGACTGACATCCCCCAACCAGTTTACGTTGCTAGTGTGGCCAAAAAAGATCCTGCGTCTATCTCTAATGAGCCTATAACCTCTGGTGGTTCAGAAAATAGCGGAATGTTGATCGAGCAGGTTGAGTTAACTCCGGAACAGCTATCTGTGAATGCACAAGGTCGAGCTCAGAAAGCGCTTGATGCGAACGATCTTACTGGTGCGTTGAAAGGTTATACCGAGGCGCTGCGTTATACCCCAAGAAATGAAGATGTCCGTCAGAAACTTGCGATTCTCTATTTTGGTAAAGGCGATACTCGCAAAGCCTATGAGCTTTATCAGTCTGGTATCAAGCTCAACATCAACAGTGAAAAACTTCGTTTAGGGTTATCAAAACTGCTGGTAAAAGCGAATCAATCAGAAGCGGCTTTAAGTCCGTTAATATATTTACCACCGAACCCTACCCAAAATTATTTGGCGATGCGTGCGGCGTTGAGTCAAAAGAGTCAGCAAGAAGAAGTGGCATTGGAAAGTTACCAAAAGTTGGTTGAGGTCGATTCAGATAATGCTCGCTGGTGGTTAGGCTTAGCGATTCAGCAAGAACGTCAACTCGATTTCACAGCCGCTAAAGCGTCATACCAAGGTGCGTTAACCAGAGTCGGTATCTCATCTCAATCACAAAGCTTTGTGCGTGACCGGTTAAAAATACTCAATGCTTTAGAGGAGAGCGGCGATGCAAATTAGATTAAGAAAAAGACTTGGTGATTTGCTTGTCGAAGAAGGCATTATCACTGAGGCTCAAGTTGAACAAGCACTGGCCGCTCAGAAAAGTACTGGGCGTAAGCTCGGTGATGCGCTAATTGAGCTTGGCTTCTTGTCAGAACAGCAAATGCTGAGCTTTTTGTCGCAGCAGTTAGCGATTCCTCTTATTGATTTAAGCCGAGCCGTTGTCGATGTTGAAGCAGTACAGCTTTTGCCAGAAGTACATGCTCGTCGCCTTCGTGCATTGGTTATTGGACGCCAAGGTGACACTTTGCGTGTTGCCATGAGTGACCCTGCGGATCTGTTTGCCCAAGAGTCTTTGCTTGGTCAGCTCGGCGATTACGCGCTTGAATTCGTTGTTGCTCAAGAAAGGCAATTGGTTGATGGCTTCGATCGCTATTATCGAAGAACCAAAGAGATTGCCTCGTTTGCTGAGCAACTTCACGCTGAACACCAAGTTAATGATGCCTTTGATTTCGATATCGCTGAAGAAGACAGTGATGAAGTTACCGTCGTTAAGCTGATCAACTCGCTATTTGAAGATGCTATTCAGGTTGGCGCTTCGGATATTCATATCGAGCCAGATTCAAACGTATTGCGTCTTCGTCAGCGTATTGATGGCGTACTGCATGAAACATTGCTGAATGAAGTGAATATCGCTTCTGCACTTGTACTGCGCTTGAAGCTGATGGCAAACCTCGATATTTCAGAGAAACGTCTTCCTCAAGATGGTCGCTTTAATATCCGATCTAAAGGTCAGTCGGTTGATATTCGTATGTCGACCATGCCAGTACAGCACGGTGAATCAGTGGTTATGCGTCTTCTTAACCAGTCAGCAGGCCTACGTAAACTAGAAGAGTCGGGCATACCGAGTGATCTGTTGGTTCGTCTGCGTCAACAATTGCGCCGTCCACATGGCATGATTTTGGTTACCGGCCCAACCGGCTCAGGTAAAACAACAACCTTATACGGCGCGTTAAGTGAATTAAACGAACCGGGTAAAAAGATCATTACTGCGGAAGACCCGGTGGAATACCGCCTACCTCGTGTGAATCAAGTTCAGGTAAACCCTAAGATCAATCTCGATTTCTCTACTATCTTGAGAACCTTTCTACGTCAGGATCCCGATATTATTCTTATCGGTGAGATGCGTGACCACGAAACCGTTGAGATAGGCTTGAGAGCTGCACTGACCGGCCACTTAGTATTAAGTACGTTACATACCAATGATGCGGTAGACAGCGCGTTGCGTATGATGGATATGGGTGCTCCGGGTTACTTGGTCGCGAGCGCTGTTCGAGCAGTAGTCGCACAGCGATTAGTTCGTAAAGTGTGTACAGATTGTAAGGTTGAGGATGAGTTAGATGAACCTCGCAAGCAATGGCTGAGCGTCCGTTTCCCTAACCAAGTAGGTGTGCCGTTTATGAAAGGCCGTGGTTGCCAGAACTGTAACTTAACGGGTTACCGCGGGCGAATTGGTGTATTTGAAATGTTGGAGCTAGAGCAAAACATGATGGATGCACTGAGAGCTAATGATGCGGTAGGTTTTGCTCAAAAGGCGAGACAGTCTGAAAACTATAAACCGTTATTGGCTTCTGCGATGGAATTGGCTCTGCAAGGTGTCGTGAGTCTTGATGAGATAATGCATCTTGGCGAAGGTGATGCGTCCGGTGCCACTGACCCAATTTATCTGTAGGGGTAGAATGATATGCCAACGTATCGTTATGTAGGTCGCAGCTCTGATGGTAGTCAAGTAAGTGGGCAATTAGACGCGAATAACGAAGATCTTGCTGCTGAAAGCTTGATGAGTAAAGGGATCATTCCAACCTCTATCAAACTGGGCAAAAGTGGTGGTTCAGTCTTAGATATGGATGTATCGAGTCTGTTCTTTCCGAGTGTACCGTTAGAGGTGTTGGTTCTGTTTTGTCGACAGTTATACAGCCTAACCAAAGCGGGTGTACCACTATTAAGATCGATGAAAGGCCTCACTCAAAACTGTGAAAATAAGCAGCTGAAAGCCGCCTTAGAAGAAGTGGTTGCTGAGCTAACCAATGGTCGTGGGCTAGCGGCGTCAATGCAGATGCACCCCAAGGTGTTCAGTCCGTTGTTTGTCTCGATGATTGGCGTTGGTGAAAACACAGGCCGTCTAGATCAGGCTTTACTGCAATTAGCTGGATATTACGAACAAGAAGTTGAGACTCGCAAACGAATTAAGACTGCGATGCGTTACCCAACATTCGTGATCAGTTTTATCTTGATTGCAATGTTCATTCTTAACATCAAGGTTATTCCACAGTTCTCAAGCATGTTTGCGCGCTTTGGTGTCGACTTGCCGCTGCCTACTCGTATCTTGATTGGTATGTCTGAGTTCTTTGTGAATTACTGGGGCTTAATGCTTGGAGTGATCTTTGGTCTTATCTTCGCTTTTAAAGCTTGGGTGAAGACAGACAAAGGCTTGGAAAAGTGGGATCGATTACGCTTAAAAATGCCGGTCATTGGCGGGGTAGTGAATCGAGCACTGTTGTCACGCTTCTCGCGTACTTTTGCTTTGATGCTTAAAGCGGGTGTTCCACTGAACCAGTCGCTAGCGCTTTCGGCGGAAGCTTTAGATAACCGTTTTCTAGAGTTGCGAGTTCAAGCCATGAAATCGGCCATTGAAGCCGGTAGTACGGTTTCGTCGACCGCGATTAACAGCGAAATTTTCACACCGCTCGTGATACAAATGATCTCCGTCGGTGAAGAGACGGGTCGTATTGATGAGCTATTACTTGAAGTGGCTGATTTTTATGACCGCGAAGTCGATTACGATCTGAAAACCTTAACCGCCAGAATTGAACCCATTTTGTTAACCATCGTTGCAGGCATGGTGCTGATTTTGGCGCTAGGTATCTTCTTGCCGATGTGGGGAATGTTGGATGCGATCAAAGGCTAGGTAATGCTAAATAACCTACAACGCTCACGTTTTGTTATTTGGACAGTGGTTATTCTTTTTCTTATTGTCGGTGTGCTTTCGGCATTCAAAACGGTAGAAGAAGAAGCGACTAACACGGCATTTATCGTCGCGAGCAAGCGGATTTTAGAGCAAGCCAATTTGTTCAAACAGCAGTATTTGTTATCGGGTGCTGGGCAAGAAGAAGGCTCGGAACCCCCAAAGATCTACAGCAGAACTGGGTGGGTAATGCCTATCCAAGGTACGGAGCGAGACTGTAATTATTGGCTGGATCAATTATATCCTCAAGGGAGCATTTTAGGGCTAAGCTCTCCAAGTGTTGAAGATAAAAGTGATAACATACACTTTCACTGTAGTTATCGTTATTCTGATAAATATCAGGTAGATGTATCACTTGAAAGCGAAAGGTTTAGTGTAAAAGCCAATATTTTGGCTTTGTGAGAATATTGACACTGTTTTTATGGTTTTATACGTGTGCAAATGTATAATGCGCGTTAGTAATTAGATGAGTAGGTAGAAAATGCTTAAAAATCAAAAGGGTTTCTCCCTTGTCGAATTAGTCATAGTGATCGTAGTCGTTGGTTTATTGGCGGTTGCCGCCCTACCTCGCTTCTTAGATGTGACAGATGAGGCTAAAAAATCCAGTATTGAAGGCGTGGCTGGTGGTTTTGCAACCGCAGTATTATCAGCAAGAGCACAGTGGGAAGCAGAGGCTAGGCCATCAGAGAAGATAGGTGTTGAAACATACAATACTGTAAACTATGATGGTGTTGATTTTTGGTTAACAAGATCAAAAAACAGTAACAACGTCGAGACCGACTTTCGTGATGGCTATCCGTGGACTCTGAACAATAATTCGAGCACTGCTCCACAAGATATTTCAGATGAAACATGTTCTGAGTTGATGGAAAACTTGCTGCAAAATCCACCTAAAGTAGGTGCGGTTTCAGATGTCGCTAATGACTCAAATTACAAATATTCAGCGCAAGCGAATTCAGGTGATGCAACCTGTACTTACGTTCAATTAGAAGGTAGTACAGAACATGAATTTGTTTACGAAATTAAAACTGGTCGTGTGACCGTAACTTTGCAGTAAGTCTGCGTAAAATTAAACATAGAGAGAGCTTAACTATGAAAAGACAAGGCGGTTTCACCCTAATCGAACTAGTGGTTGTAATTGTTATTCTAGGTATTCTTGCTGTAACTGCGGCGCCACGTTTCCTAAATCTGCAAGATGATGCTAAACGAGCTTCAGCAGAGGGCCTTAAGGGGGCTATGGCTGGAGCTGCGGGTATTACTTATGGTAAGGCAGCTATTGCTGGGCAAGAAGGAACTGAAGGGCCTAATGCAATTTCAGTTGGTCAAAGTACTATTAATGTGGTTTGGGGTTACCCTGAAGGTACATCTGCAGCATTAACTGCAATTATATCTGGCTTGACTGATGATTGGACAGAGGTAACAGGTCAATCTGCTGGTACCGTTGCCTACGGTTTTGCAAATGATGCTGCTACTTGTCACGTTACTTATCAACAAGCTCAGTCAGAGGGAGATGAACCTTCAATTGACTTGGTAGCTTGTGAGTAATTATTTGAAATGATTATGGAAGGCCAGCAGATGCTGGCCTTTTTTCTATCCAAAGCACATAAATATCAAAACTATTCATATACATAAGATCACTACATTCGTTATCTTGTATAATTAGTATTCGCTTGGCAGTTAGAGGCTCATTATGGATAACAGCCCCACATCCAACGGCTTTACTCTGGTAGAGCTGATCATCGTCATTATATTGATTGGTATTGTTTCCCTATACGCATCTACCCGTTATGTTGGCTCCTCTTCCTTTTCAACCTACCTTGTACAAAGCGAAGTATTAGCTTCATTACGATTAGTACAAAACCGTGCGATGAATCGTTCCGATTATTGTAACCGTTGGCTGTTAAATTCAAACCAAACTCAAGCTATTCAAGCCTCTCCGTCTAACGCGGAAGGTATTTGTACTGAACAATTTCCTGCTGATGTTACTGATTCCAGTTTTGTTGATGGCAAACAGAATAAAGTGACGTTTAAGCTACAAACTGATATCAATGTTTCGTACCTTGATTTTGATAGTTCGGGTCGAGCTCAGCAATGCTTAGTATCGAATTGTCAGATTGAGATATCTTCGACTGTCAACGATGATTCAATTTCAGTGTGCATTAATACTGAAGGGTATATCTATGGATGTTAAACAAAAAATCCGCACCCAAGGTTTTTCCCTAATAGAAATGATCATTGTGATTACTCTTATTGGTTTTGCTCTTGCTGGACTTACCGCGTCTTTGTACCCGCGTTCAATTCAGACCGCAGAACAAATAACATCAGTTAAAGCTGCAGATCTTGCTCGCTCAGTACTTGATGAGGTAATGGGTCGCGGGTATGACCAATTTTCCGGCGTGAACGGAGGAGTGCCTGAATGTGCAGTCTCAACTATTTCAACGCCAGGTCAACAACTGTGCACGTTACCCAATGATTTGGGGCCTGACAGCGGAGAAACTGACGCGAATGGTATCTTGGTAAAGAGCTTAGCTAATGATGTTGATGATTTTCATGGTTTAAGAGGACGTGTTGAAGATGTTCTTGATAGCGATCTCAGTGATGCGGGTTATCGCAATTTCAATGTCGAAATCGATGTGTTTTATGATACTGCTGTTGTTAATGACGATACGGTGATGATGTCTGGAAATCCATCTATTATCCGAACGCATTACAAGAGGGTTGAAGTTGTGATTATTGATTCTCAGGGTTACCGCTATCCTTTTTCTGCGATTAAAGGGAATTTCTAATGCGTGGTTTTACACTGATAGAGATGATTATTACTATTCTTCTGCTTTCTATTGTTGGTCTATTTTTGGGGAATGTTATTCAACAGGGTATGGGGATTTATGTTGATAGCACAGCTCGTGAAGCTTTGATACAACAAGGTAAATTTGTCACGGAGCGAATGACTCGAGAATTAAGAGAAGCCGTCCCTAACAGTATTTTAATTGAAAATGATTGTATTGAATTTTTGCCGATCATCAATAGTGCTATTTATCAAGAACTTCCGGCGCCAGAGGCGAAATCAGCAGTGATACGGATATTGCCAATAGACAAAAGCATTTATCAAGGAGAGCGAGTTATAGTTTATCCTAACGACCCGAATTCGATGCGTCTTGATCCAGCGATAGAAGGTCAAATTGCAGAGGTGAAAGGGGATGTGGACTTCACTACCTCTGCAGCGGTGATGGTCAATGTTGAATTGACTCAAGCAACGGGATTTGAAACCAGCTCTCCAAGTAAACGTCTCTACTTTTACCTTACTCCTGTTGCTTATTGCCACGTCAATGCTCGTATCTTTCGTTATGCTGATTATCCATTGTCTCGAATGTCCTTATCACCAGAATCGCTGGGTAATGGTGTTTTGATAGCTGAAAATGTAAAAGATGCCGCTTTTCAAAACTTGGCACCAGAATTAGAAAGAAATGGTTTGGTGAGGTTTGAGTTATTGTTTGCTGATAAAGGAGAGGAGATTCAGTTTGTCCATGATGCCCTTATCTATAACGCTCCGTAAACAAACGGGGGGAAGTTTGATCCTAGTTGTCTTCATACTAGTGGTTATGGCTTCGGTTGCGATGGTTGCTAATCAGAACCAACAACGTAACAGTGAGCAATTGATTTCAACCCTGATCGGTACTCGGGCTGAAATGGCTGCGCGATCTGGTGCACAAATAGAAATCAGTCGTTTTTATCAAACCCCGACAGAAGACAGTTGCCATACTTCTAATACGAAAACTATAAGCTTTGAAGGTGAAGGGTTGGCGCAATGCAAGGCGGAAATTCATTGTAACTCTATTGGCGTTTTAGATAATGGTATTAACGTATATCAACTAATATCTAAAGGAAGCTGTTCGGTTGGGGATTGGGTCTTACAAAGAGTCGTAGAGGTTGGTATTCGTGATGATAAGTAGATTTTTTTTGAGCTTAGTGCTACTTGGCGTATCTTCATCATCATTCGCTACGGATTATGTCCTTCAAATGAACCTCCCAACTTGTACTAGTAATAATTGGTCCGTTACTGGCAATCAATATACATGTAATTATGGCATCGTTAAGCTTGCTAAAGGGGATACTCTTTCATCTGCGATAGATATTCAATTAACCGCCGATGGCGGTTTTCAATTTGAAGGTAATAACAAAGTAGGTGATTCTTCCGCGACTATCGACCTAAAAGCGAGTTATGGTAATTTTGAATGGAAAAATGATTCCAACAACCTTTCAGAGCTGTTGGGTAGCTTTGTTGGTAATAGTACACCTGTTAATTTTGATTCAGTATTTGTTGAAGGCTCCATTGAGACTGGAGGTAATATTGAAATCCACAATAGCAATGTTATCGGATCGATTGATTCTAAAAACAACGAGGTAGAGATCACTGACTCTAAACTCTTCGGTAGCATTACCGCAAGCAATGAGGTGGTGATAAGTAATTCTGGGGTAGATGGTGACATCACCAGTAAAAACTCCCGTATAACGATGGAACGCTCTGAAGTTGAAGGGAAGGTTTCAACTAAAAACAAAATTGTTGTGGAGGATTCGGCGGTGTCTGGTGAACTGACCAGTACCGATGAAACCATAACGATTGAAAATTCTGAAGTTGAAGGGGATGTTTCAACTAAAAACAAAATTGTTATTGAAGGTTCTCAGGTCTCTGGTGACATTACGAGTTCTTCTGAAACTGTGGAGCTCGATGACTCTTATGTTATTGGTGACGTTCAAGCAGGGCAACCTAACTGGGGGACGGTTTATGTCAGTAATGGAACGGTCGTTGATGGTACTTGCTTGTATCAAACCGTGCCAGAAAATGCGTGTGGAATAGAAGAACTACCTAATCCGATTGCTCGATATCATTTAGATGAAGCATCCTGGAATGGCGCAAATAATGAAGTAGTCGACAGTTCTGAAAATCAATTACATGGACAAACTGTTAATGGTTTAACAGCGCAGCCATCTTCTGAATTCTCTGCCATACCGACTATTAACTCTCTGGGCACCTGTGGCTTCGGTGAGTTTATCAATAGTTCGAATCAATATATTAATGTACCTCACGATAACATATTAAATTTAGATAAAGATTTTACGATTTCCGTTTGGGTAAAACCCACTAGTTATCCAAGTTCTGGATTGTATTCTATTGTCTCAAAAGATAACAACTATGAGTTTCATTTAAACTCGTCAGGCCAAATATTTTGGTGGTGGCAAGATAAAAACAAAAATGGAAACGGAAGTGCTCAAACGAGAACATTAACAAGTGAAGTCAGTATTCCAATAAATGAGTGGTCATTTATTACGCTTAGATACGACTCTGAAAGTTATAGCAATAATAAATCTATGGCTAGCCTATTTATTAATGGAGAAGAAAGAGGAGAGCTTTTAGTAAATGCAAATCGAAAATTAGTAAATAATACTAAGCCTTTACAAATAGGCCAAGATCAGAACTTTTCAGGACGGGCTTTTGATGGTTATATCGATGAGGTTGAAATATTTGATAAGCCATTAAACAACAATGAAATATTTCAATTATATAGCCAAACACACTTATGTTCAGATGAGCCAGAGAATTCGATTGATCACTTTGAATTTGATCATTCAGGCAGTGAGTTAACCTGTAATGCAGAAGAAGTGACTATTCGTGCCTGTGCTAATGAGTCCTGTTCAGAATTGGTGACTGAAGATGTTGATGTGACTTTATCGCCTGAAATTGTAACCGGTGGTGGAGGTTGGGTTGGCGGCAATCAAATTCAGTTATCTGGTGGTACAGGCATATATTCAGTTCGCAAGAATACGGCGGGTAACTTGAGAATTGGAGTCATCCAATCTGATCCTGCTGTGATTCCTAGTGGGGAAACATTGTGTTCGAGTGCAGGAGGAGCTTTAGGAAGCAGCAACTGTAACATTGAGTTTTATAGCAGTGGTTTTATCTTAAACGTCCCCGACAAAATAGCCGACAGACCAGTAACTGGTCGTATAAAAGCAGTAAAAAGCTCCGATGATGCTCAAAAGTGTTTACCAAGCTTTCAGAACACTTCAAAGAATATCGAATTTTTTGGGCAGTACGTTACCCCCGATTCTTCTGTCATTATTGGTAGTCCTACTATTGGTTTAAAAGTTGGCAGTATTGAAAAAGATCTGGCAATGAGCAGTGTTTCCCCAAAAATATTTACCGTTGATTTTGATAATGATGGGGAAGCAGAGTTTGATGTCAGTTATATTGACGCAGGAAAGTTACAACTTAATGCTCAGTATGAAGGTTCTGATGATGAACTTGGATTGGATATGCGAGGGAGTGCCCAGTTTGTCAGTTTCCCTAAGCAGCTCAATATACAAGCTAGAAATACAGCTGGAAATAGCGGCTCCTGTGTAACCGAAGATTTAAGTTGCTCCGTTTTTGCGAAAGCCGGTGAAGCTTTTACATTAAATATTTGGGCTTCCGGCGATACTGGAGTAGTTACTCCTAACTTTAGCTCACAAGATATTGCTTTGAGTCATGAACTTAAGGCTCCAGTCGTTACCGGTGCAGAGCCTGGTTTACTTGGTAATATCTCTTACAGTCATACCATAATTAGTTCTGGCATTAACTCTGTCGCACAAAGTATTTCTGAAGTGGGGGTTTTTAACTTTTTAGTTGAAGAGTTACCTTCCTATTTAGGCAGTAACTCTTTTACGATTCAAGGTGCGCAGACTGGTTCTATTGGGCGATTTATACCTTATTATCTTCATCTAGATAGCAACACTCCGAGTTTTACTGAAGCTTGTTCAACTTTCACTTATTTAGGACAAGCTATGGAGTTCAGTAGCTTACCTGAATTAATTGTTACGGGGCGGTCGTTTGATAACGTGGGCAGTAATGGAGAGAAAGAAACGCTTAATTATAAATTTGGCGGTTGGTGGCGATATGCTAATCCTTGGAACTTTAGAACTTTTTGGGCAGAAAGCTCAACATTGTCTATTACTGATACCGATTCTAGTAAAGTTGTAAAAACCCAAGGCTTTGCTTGGCCGGGACAAGTCACTTTTGATTCTAATCTTCAATTGGCAAGCTTAGAAGAGGCTCAAATAGCTTATGTGAAACCATTGACTCCCTTAGGACTAATCAATGAAGGGATTGTCGTTCGTTTAGCTGTTAATGACACAAAAGATCTTGATGGTGTTTGTTATCAAACTAATGGAAGTTCTTCTTGCTCCGGTTTTGATTTTTCAGTTTCAGATGCACAACGTCAACGCTGGGGGTATTTAGCGATCGCAGATACGTTTGGCCCAGAAACGTCAAGAGTGCAATCTGTTGTAACAAGCTACTACTTTGATGGCTCAAGCTTTAAAACGAATACCAGTGACTCTTGCAGTGACTTTTCGGTCGTGGATTTGAGCTTTGATGTTGGTAATGATTCAAGTGCTCTACCCATTGGAGGTGGTGTTACCGCTGCTACCATAGAATCGAGGCCTGTTATTCAAAATGGCGAAGGATATATATCTTACAGTGCGCCTGGTGAAGGGAATCGAGGGGCTCTAGAAAGTTCGCTTGGCTTTGAGTCGTTTCCGTGGTTGAGAAATGATTATAACCAAGATGGTATTTTTGACGATACTATATCTTCCGAAGTTCGTTTTGGTTTGTACAGAGGTAGTGATCGAGTTATTTGGTGGAGTGAACAAAACTAATCTCACTTGTTGTATTGTGCACATTTGGCATCTACCGCGGTAACGATCGTGTGATCTACCGAGGGGAAAGTGGCTTAACAGGTCAGTAATAATATAATTTTTGCCCCTTAAGTTAGGAATCTGTAAGAAATTGCGGGTTTCAGTCCATGTTTGTACTTCAATGCCTTGCCGTAACAGCAAGGCATTGGTACATTTAGTGCAATTTTTGTCTTCTAATTCTTGCAGGATGAGCGAAGAATATGTTTAAAAAACTTCGTGGCATGTTTTCAAACGACCTATCGATTGATTTAGGTACAGCCAATACCCTTATTTATGTAAAAGGCCAAGGCATTGTTCTTGATGAGCCTTCAGTTGTAGCTATTCGCCAAGATCGTGCGGGTTCTGCAAAGAGTGTCGCTGCTGTTGGCCACGCTGCTAAGCAAATGCTTGGTCGTACGCCTGGTAACATTTCAGCGATCCGTCCAATGAAAGATGGCGTAATTGCTGATTTCTACGTAACGGAAAAAATGCTTCAGCACTTCATCAAACAAGTGCATGACAACAGTGTGCTTAAACCAAGTCCTCGTGTTTTGGTTTGTGTACCTTGTGGTTCAACACAGGTTGAGCGTCGTGCTATCCGTGAATCAGCGTTAGGTGCTGGTGCTCGTGAGGTTTACCTAATCGATGAGCCTATGGCTGCTGCGATTGGTGCTGGCCTACGTGTCTCTGAGCCAACAGGTTCAATGGTTGTTGATATCGGTGGTGGTACTACTGAAGTTGCGGTTATCTCACTGAACGGTGTGGTTTACTCGTCTTCTGTTCGCATTGGTGGTGACCGTTTTGATGAAGCGATCATCAACTACGTTCGTCGTAACTACGGCAGCTTGATCGGTGAAGCGACAGCAGAGAAGATCAAACACGAAATCGGTTCAGCTTACCCTGGCGATGAAGTCGAAGAGATCGAAGTACGTGGTCGTAACCTTGCTGAAGGTGTGCCTCGTAGCTTTAGCCTAAACTCAAACGAAATCCTTGAAGCACTTCAAGAACCTCTATCTGGCATCGTATCTGCAGTGATGGTTGCACTTGAACAGTGTCCACCAGAGCTGGCTTCTGATATCTCAGAAAACGGTATGGTACTAACGGGTGGTGGTGCACTGCTTAAAGACCTTGATCGTCTGTTAACAGAAGAAACAGGTATCCCTGTTGTTGTTGCAGAAGAGCCATTAACGTGTGTTGCTCTAGGTGGCGGTAAAGCGCTAGAGATGATCGACATGCACGGCGGCGATCTGTTCAGCGAAGAATAATATCTAGTGTTAGGCTCTTTTCTTATCTAGTTTTATGTAAAGAGCCTAGGACCTTGTCTATAGGATCAAATGTAGCTCTAGGACCAAATATAGAATGAAGCCAATTTTTGGTAGAGGTCCCTCTCTACAATTGCGCCTGTTTTTTGCTGTAATTTTATCAGCCAGCCTTATGCTGGCTGATAGTCGTTTAGATGCTTTCTCAAATGTTCGCTATCTATTAAACAGCATGGTTGCGCCTATTCAATATGCAGCCAACTTGCCTCGCACTATGTTCGATGGTGTTTACGACCGTTTTAGCACTCGCAAAGGGTTAATTGAATCTAACCATAATATTAAACGAGAAGTCTTGCGTCTGAAGAGCGAGCTGATTCTGCTTGAGCAATATCAAGAAGAAAACAAGCGCCTTCGTAAGCTGTTAGGCTCGCCGTTTATCCGTGATGAGAAGAAAGTCGTCACAGAAGTTATGGCGGTAGACACTTCACCATATCGCCATCAAGTCGTGATCGACAAAGGTCAGATTGATGGGGTGTATGAAGGTCAGCCGGTGATCAACGAAAAAGGCATTGTCGGCCAAGTCACTTTCGTTGCTGCTCATAATAGTCGTGTATTACTACTCACTGATGCAAACAATGCGATTCCTGTTCAGGTTATTCGTAATGACATCCGTGTGATTGCTTCGGGCAATGGCATGATTGATGAGATCCAGCTAGAGCACATTCCAACCAGTACCGATATACAAGAAGAAGATCTGTTGGTGACATCAGGTCTTGGTGGGGTATATCCAGAAGGTTATCCAGTCGCCTATGTTACGGCCGTTGATTACGACCCGAAACGTGAGTTCGCTGTGATTAAAGCAGAGCCTGTGGTTGAGTTCGATAAGCTCAGATACCTGCTGCTTGTATGGCCTGATGAAAACAAACAGATGCAAGCGGATCAATCGAGCATAGAACAAGCATTGTTAGAGGGCGAAGATGGCCAATAGCGTTTTGAGAAGCAAGGTAGTAATTTTCTGCTCATTTTTAATAGCACTGATTCTGCAGACGATCCCTTGGCCTGGTAGCTTAGATTTATTTAGACCATCTTGGTTACTGCTGGTTACGTGTTACTGGGTTTTGGCTCTACCGCATCGTGTTAACGTGGGTAGTGCTTTGATTTTAGGCTTATTGTGGGACCTTTTGATCGGCTCTACTCTGGGTATTCGAGGCATGATGATGGCAATAGTGATGTACATTATTGCGATGAACTTCCTCGTCATTCGTAACATGGCGTTATGGCAGCAAGCGATGATCATTGCCGCGTTAACGGTCTTGTTTGAGGTGTTGATCTTCTTTGGTGAATATTTGATCCAAGATGTTGTTTTCAATCCGTTATCGTTATGGAGCGCATTGATAAACTGTATACTTTGGCCTTGGATGTTTTTATTAATGAGACGCGTGCGTCGCCATTGGCATGTGAGGTAGCGTGACGATGGAAAAGAAACATTTAGTTTTGGCATCCGGCTCTCCACGCCGCAAAGAATTGCTATCTCAACTCGGTTATGAGTTTTCTGTCCTCGTAACCGATGTTGAAGAGTGTAAACACGCTCAAGAAACCGCCGAAGAATATGTTAAGCGACTATCTTTAGATAAAGCTTTAGCTGCGTTGTCTTTATTGAAAGATAACCCTTCTGAAAGGCAGCATGTCGTTCCTAGTTCTGATACTGTAGATCATGGCTCTGATATAGTCGTTCTTGGTTCTGACACAGTCGTCGTAAGCCAAGGGCAAGTGCTTGAGAAACCCACCGATTTTGCTGACTCTAAGCGCATGCTTACTCAGTTAGCGAATGAACGTCACCAAGTGATGACGGCGGTTTCTGTGGTTTCAGAAGAAAAACAAAGAACAGAAATCATTATTACCGACGTATGGTTTAAACCCCTCAGTGAAAAAGAAATAGAACAATACTGGCAAACAGGGGAGCCATGCGATAAAGCCGGTAGCTATGGGATCCAAGGTTTGGGCGGACGCTTTGTCACCCGAATCGAAGGTAGTTATTACGCCGTTGTCGGCTTACCTTTATTTGAAACGGACCAGCTACTGCAAGAATTCTTATAATTACTAACCTGAGGTGCACCATGAGTGCTGAATTGTTGCTGAACGTGACCCCGAGTGAAACTCGTGTGGCCATGATTGAAGGGGGGGCTCTTCAAGAGATCCATGTCGAACGAGATGCTCGACGCGGTATCGTAGGAAATATCTATAAAGGACGTGTAAGCCGTGTTCTTCCGGGAATGCAGGCGGCTTTTGTGGATATAGGCCTTGAGAAAGCAGCTTTTTTACACGCCTCTGATATTGTCCCACACACTGAATGTGTCGCTGAAAACGAAAAGAAACAATTTCAGGTTCGTGATATTTCAGAGCTTGTCCGTCAAGGGCAAGACATTGTGGTGCAAGTGGTCAAAGACCCTCTTGGTACTAAAGGTGCTCGCTTAACCACTGATATCACTCTACCGTCTCGTTATCTGGTATTTATGCCGGGCGCAAGTCATGTTGGTGTATCTCAACGTATCGACAGCGAGTCTGAACGTAACCGTCTTAAAAAAGTCGTGTCTCGTTACTGTGACGAACACGGTGGCTTCATCATCCGCACAGCAGCAGAAGGTGCAGATTCAAATGAGTTGGCACAAGATGCCGCATTCTTGAAGCGATTATGGCTAAAAGTATTAGAGCGTCGTGGTAAGCACAAGGCGCGTACTCGTTTGTATGGTGAGCTTTGCTTAAGCCAACGTATCTTACGTGACTTCGTCGGTACTGAGCTGAGCAAGATTCAGGTCGATTCTCGTCTAGAATATGAAAACCTAAAAGAGTTTACCTCTGAATACGTGCCTGAGCTGACAGACAAGCTTGAGCTGTATGAAGGTGATAAGCCTATCTTTGATATGTACGATACCGAGAACGAAATTCAGCGTTCATTGGATCGTAAAGTCGAATTAAAGTCTGGTGGATATCTGATTATCGACCAAACTGAAGCGATGACCACGGTTGATATCAACACTGGCGCGTTTGTTGGTCGTCGTAATCTAGAAGAGACGATTTTCAACACCAATGTAGAAGCGACTCAAGCGATTGCTCGTCAGCTGCGTCTACGTAACTTAGGTGGCATCATCATTATCGACTTTATTGATATGTTGTCTGAGGAACATCGTAAGCGAGTACTAACTTCTTTAGAGGCTGCGCTCGACAAAGACCGTGTGAAAACCAATATTAATGGCTTCACGCAGCTTGGTTTGGTTGAGATGACTCGTAAACGTACTCGTGAAAGTATTGAGCATATCCTATGTTCGAGCTGTCCTGCTTGTGAAGGCCGCGGCAGTGTGAAGACAGTTGAAACCGTTTGTTATGAAATTCTTCGAGAGATCACGCGAGTGAATCGTGCGTACGACGCCGATAAATTTGTGGTCTATGCGGCAGCTGCCGTAGCTGAGGCGTTAGAGGGCGATGAATCTCATGCGCTTGCGGAGCTTGAAGTCTTTATTGGTAAGCAAGTTAAAATCCAGGCTGAGCCTCTGTACATACAAGAGCAGTTTGATGTTGTTATGATGTAATGGAAATTTTGTGAGCTCAAGCGTTACTCTGATTCTACGTGCATGTTTATGGTTAGTGGTTACTCTCTTAGTAACGCTAGCCATTGCCGTTACTACACTGCGTGTAGCCTTGCCCAATTTAAACAAGTATCAATCTGAAATTGAGCTTTGGGTAAACCAACACTCCGGTTTTGATTTTTCGATTCAAGATGTGGGCGGTTTTTGGCGTAACACTCACCCCTCTATTGCTCTGCAAGGCGTTAAAGCTAGCCTCCCCAATGCAGAAGATGTGACCTTCTCTGTTGAGCGTGTTGAAGTCGAGTTTGACTTGATTCAATCGCTCGTGCAGATGCGCCCGGTTGTGGCCGATCTAGTCATGAATCAAATGTATCTTGATATCCGCTCAATTGATCTGTTTGCCGGACAAAATGGCAAAGACGAACCTACAGATCCCGAGTCTTCCAAGCGAGTGATACAAGAGCTCGATAATTTACTGCTAAAAACACTCGTCGATGTAACTGCAAAAGATTCTTCTATTCTTTATCACTCTGTTTCGGGTGAAGAACGTCAGCTCGATATAGAAACCTTAAAATGGCAAAATTCAGACAAACATCACCTTGCTGAAGGTGTGGTGAGTATCAAAGATGCCAATCTAAACTCTCTGTCAGTGAGTGCTAACTTTATTGATGGTGGGTCACTGACTGATGTGACTGGTGAGTTTTATGTCAGTGCCGACAGCATTTCTGTTAAGCCATGGCTTACGCATTATATGCAGGCGGAATCCGGCATTGAAACGGGTACTGTGAGCTTGAATAGCTGGCTTACGCTGCGAAATAGCAAGCCAGTGAGCGCTTATGTTGAGGTTTTACCCTCAGAACTGGCGTGGAACGAAGATGGCGAGCATGACCTCATGCTTGAGTCCGGTGTCTTTAAGTTGTCGCCGACTGATGATGGTTGGCAAGTAAATGGTCACTCACTAAACCTTAGAACGGATGACACACCTTGGCCGGAACTCGACGTAGCGTTCAAGTGGAATCAAGGTCCATGGCAACTCAACATTTCTGAGCTGGATATTGCGACTATTACTCCGTTGATTAAGCTGCTGCCTGACTCTGAACAATCAACCAAAATGATTAACGTATTGGCGCCGGGCGGCTCTGTTTCTGATATCCGTGTTTCCATGGGTTCGGGAATTGACAGTTTACGTTATTCAGCCAGTTTTTCTGATCTTGCTATCGAGCAGTGGGAACTAGTCCCAGGCTTTAGCCAAGTGTCTGGTAGTGTGTTTGGTTCGGCCTCGGAAGCGAAAGCTAGCCTGCATGTTATTGACGATGTGTTCCCTTATGGTGACGTATTCCAAGCGCCTTTGAATATCAAACAAGGTCAGGTTGATATTGTTTGGCAGCAAGATGAAAACGGCTGGAAGCTGTGGTCAGACAAAATCACAGCTGCCACCCCCGATTTACAAGTACTAGGCGCATTCCGCTTAGACTTCCCAAAAGATGCGAGCCCGTTTTTATCCTTCTACGGCGAAGCGGACGCTTACAATGTCGGTGAAACATGGCGCTACTTACCTACACTGGCTCTTGGGCAAGATCTAACAGACTACCTTTCAACTGCGATTCAAGCCGGTAAAGCGGATACCGTAAAACTGTTGTGGCATGGTGATTTGTCTCAATACCCATACACTAACCACGATGGTATTTTCCAGGTTTGGGTTGGCTTAGAAGATGCGAAATTCAGCTTTGATACCGCGTGGCCACTGATTACTGATCTTCAGCTTGATCTGTTGTTTGAAAATGATGCGATGCATCTGGATTCTCGCTCAGCTCAACTGATGGATGTGACGGCAGATCGAATCACAGGACGCATTCCTTATTTAGGGGAAGGCGGCCATATTGAAATTGAAGCTAAAGCGACGGCGTCTGGCAACGCAGTACGCGATTACATGACGTCTTCGCCACTGGTGGACTCGGTAGGCGCAGCCTTAACCGCACTTCAAGTGAGTGGTGATGTCTCTTCTGAGTTCCAGCTGAATATTCCGTTTGATTCTGAAAAAGAAGCAAGAGCATGGGGTTACGCCGACTTAAGTGGCAACCATGTTGAGATTGAAGCGCCGCCAATGGTGCTCGAGAACACCACGGGTCGAATTGAATTTGATAATGACGTAGTGACGGCAAATGGCCTCGCTGCGGATCTGCTTAACCAAGGTATCTCGCTTGATTTTAAGGGCCTTAATGATGGTCCTGGCTATGCAGTTGATATTGATGTGTTAGGTGATTGGGACGTCAAGCCTCTAGAACCTTACATCGGTGAGCAATGGTTAAGCCGCTTATCAGGTCATGCGCAATGGCAAAGCCAGATTGATATCCAGCTGAATGATATCGGCTTTACCTACCAACTAGACTTACAGTCAGACCTAAAATATTTGGCGAGTGATTACCCATATCCATTGGCGAAAAAATCACTAGAAAGTGGCTCTGCAAGGCTACAGGCATCGGGTAACCAAGAGACGATTACCGCGCGCCTGCAATTGCCAAACACCAAGTACCAAGCTGAGATTGATATCACAGGCGACGTGCCTGAGTTAACGGCGACCAACTTAGTGCTTGGTCGCGGTGGCTACAAAATTAGCCCGGTGGTGGGCCATCACGCCCTGATTCGTACAGACAAATTCAATGCCGATGATTGGTTATCGGTTGTAATGGAACCGGTAAAGCCTTCAACGGCTGTACTTAGTCAAATGAACACGCCAACCATACCTGCACCAAGCCGTATTACCTTTGAGAGTAAAGAGCTGATCTTGGGTGGTATCTCTTGGAATGACGTCGATTTTAGTGCTAGTAAGAACAAACAGGCGTGGCAAATGGAAGTGTCTAGCCAAGAGCTAGAAGGGGATATTAACTACCTGCCTCCTTATGATTTGACAGTTTCACTGGATCGTCTGCATCTGTTTGTTCCTGAGTGGAATGATAAGAACAACCAAGATCAGCAACTGCTGCAACGTAAAGAACAAGCTGCGCCATTGATATCCAAATTGGATAGAGAGATCCACGATGCGATGCCAAACCTGACCCTGACGCTGAACGACTTTTGGCTGCAAGGCTACAAGGTGGGTAAGGTCGATGTTGAAATGACGAGGAACGAAGATCGTATCGAGTGGAACAAAATCCAGGTGCGAAGCGGCGGTAACAAAGCGGATGTGAGTGGCTGGTGGGAACTGCAAGGTGACAAGAGTCATTCATCGTTAACCGTTGATGTTGAAGGTGAAAACAACAGCGAGCTCATGGAGCGCTTTGGTATTACTTCCGGGATTCAAAAAGCGCCATTCGCGTTGGAAGGTCAACTAAATTGGGATGGTTCGCCTTGGGGAATCAAAATGGATACCCTTGATGGCAACGTTAAAACCAAGTTTGGTAAAGGCATTATCTCGGATGTGAGCGGCGCAGCTCGATTACTTGGCCTGTTTAGCCTAGATTCGATCATCCGTAAGATGCAGCTCGATTTCTCAGATGTGTTTGATAAAGGTATGGCCTTCAACAGCATCACCGGAACGGGCGAGATTCAAAATGGTATCTTCCTGACCAATGATCTGAACATGGATGCGGTCGCAGGTGAGATGAAAATCAAAGGTATCGCTAACCTCAACACGCGTCAGGTTGATGCTGAGGTGAACTTTACCCCAGATATTACCTCGGGTATTCCCGTATTAACGGCCTTTGCGGTAACCCCTCAAACGGCGCTGTACGTATTGGCGGTGACCACGGTTATCTCGCCAGTTGTGGAAGTCTTTACCCAAGTAAATTATTCGGTGAAAGGACCATTGGATTCACCAACGGTGAGCGAACTTTCTCGTAGCTCTGGCGAGTTTCATCTGCCAGAGAAGCTGAGAAAATTAGCCGAATAGGCCTTAAATTAGCCGAAAAGACCTTATGCCCGAGTCAGCGAATATACGGTGAAATGCTGATTTCTGAATCATAATGAATGGAGGAGCGATACACATGGATTGTGTTGGGTTGATTCAAATGACATCTGGCCCCAGCCCTGAATTGAACTTTGAGTACCTTGCTCAAGAAGTTGCAAAGTGCAAAGAGTTGGGGGCTAAGTGGGTTGTTTGCCCTGAAAACGCGTTAGTTTTTGGCAGTAAAGCCGACTATCACCAGTGTGCTGAGCCTTTTAATGATGGCCCACTGCAAAAGAAAATCTCTGAGCTAGCAAAGCTTCACAGAATTTGGATCGTCATTGGCAGTATGCCGATAAGCACAACTAACGGAGTGACGACCACCACCTTGGTGATTGATGATTTTGGTTGCCTCGTTGCTCATTACGACAAGCTACACATGTTTGATGTGGATGTCGCTGACGTCCATAAGTGCTATCGAGAGTCGGATATTTTCACTCCGGGCAACCAAGTTGTGACAGCGGAAACGCCTTTTGGTCGCTTAGGTTTGAGTATTTGTTATGATGTGCGCTTTCCACACTTGTATTCAGAGTTACGTAAGCAAGGGGCACAAATCATTGTGGTGCCTGCGGCTTTTACAGCGGTAACGGGTCAAGCGCACTGGGAAGTACTATTAAGATGCCGCGCGGTTGAAACACAGTCGTGGATTGTCGCGGTAGGTCAAGGCGGAAAACACCCTTGCCAAAGAGAAACATGGGGACACTCAATGGTGGTTGATCCATGGGGACGAGTGGTCGCACAGTTAGACCAAGATCCTAAAAGTATGGTGGTTGAGATAGACACATCCAGTTGCGAGTCCATTAGGCAAAATATGCCCATCGCGCAACACTCTCGATTTACCAATCAATTTTAATTACAAACAAGAGCCATCTATGAGCATTAATCAAATTGAAGAAGCGCTACTGAACCCGACAGGGCTTACGGAGCAAAATATCGCAGATACATTGGCGAGTATTGCTACCCGCCAAATTGATTATGCTGATATCTACTTTCAGTCAAGCTGGCACGAATCTTTAGTGCTAGAAGACAGCATTATTAAAGACGGCTCTTTCAATATCGATTGCGGTGTTGGCGTTCGTGCAGTATCTGGTGAAAAGACTGGTTTTGCTTACTCTGACCAAATCCAATTGGATGGTCTTAAGCAGAGCGCAATTGCGGCTCGTGGTATTGCTAAACAAGGTCAAAACGGCAAGGTTCAAGCGTTCAAACGCAACTCTAATCAAGCTTACTATGATGCAGTTAACCCGCTTGCGAGTTGGGAAAAACAGCAGAAAACAGAATTACTAAAATCATTAGATGCTTACATTCGCACTAAAGAGCCGATGGTGACTGAAGTATCGGTGAGTTTAAGTGGTGTGCATGAGCAGATGCTGGTTGCTGCGACTGATGGCACTTACGCTGGTGATATTCGTCCGCTGGTTCGCTTGTCTATTAGCGTACTTGCACAGAAGGGTGAGCGTCGTGAGCGTGGTAGCGCTGGTGGTGGTGGCCGTTTTGGTTACGACTTCTTCTTAAGTGATGACAAAGGCACTCAAGTTGCTTACCAATTTGCGGATGAAGCGATTCGCCAAGCATTAGTTAACCTTGAAGCGGTTGCAGCGCCTGCTGGTGCCATGCCTGTGGTTCTTGGTTCTGGTTGGCCGGGCGTTCTGCTGCATGAAGCGGTAGGCCACGGTTTAGAAGGCGACTTCAACCGTAAAGAGTCGTCAGTATTCTCCGGCAAAGTTGGTGAGCAAGTAACTTCAAGCCTATGTACGATTGTCGATGACGGTACATTAACGGATCTACGCGGTTCATTGAACGTCGATGATGAAGGTGTTAACGGTCAGTACAATACGTTAATCGAAAACGGCATCCTAAAAGGTTACATGCAAGATAAGCTGAACGCTCGTCTAATGGGTGTAGCACCGACAGGTAATGGTCGTCGTGAGTCATACGCGCATCTTCCAATGCCACGTATGACGAATACATACATGCTACCGGGCGAACACACACCGGAAGAGATCATCGCGACGGTTGAGAAAGGTATCTACGCACCGAACTTCGGTGGCGGTCAGGTCGATATCACATCAGGTAAGTTCGTATTCTCAGCGTCTGAAGCGTACATGATTGAAAACGGTAAGATCACTCACCCAGTGAAAGGCGCGACGCTAATCGGTTCTGGTATCGAAGCGATGCAGCAGGTGTCTATGGTGGGTAACGACCTAAGCATCGACCGTGGTGTGGGTGTGTGTGGTAAGGCTGGTCAAAGTGTGCCAGTGGGTGTTGGTCAACCAACATTGAAACTAGACTCGCTAACCGTTGGTGGTACTGAGTAATTCAGACTAACCTCTGCCGACTTACTTCAAAATATTAAATTGAAAAGCGCCTCCAATGTGAGTAATGCCGATCGTTTAAGAA
>NZ_JBFRUJ010000036.1:0-59347 GCF_041474575.1 Vibrio sp. 10N.222.51.C5 | reverse complement strand
CCGCCACTTGGTTTTCCGCGTACGTCACCGTCTGCGCACCGAACGAGCCTGACTCATCGACGTTGCTCTCTTTCAGAGTCACCGTCGCTTCCGCTGTCGAGCCGTAACCGTCGGTCATCACCATCTGGTAATCGCCACTGTTCGTGCCTTGCTCGAAATCGTTCACCTCCGCCGAAACGCCCGCTGCCGTGATACTGATGTTGCCGGCCGCATCCACACTGTAGAAGCCGTCTTCACTTGTGGCGCTTAAGGTGCCGTCACTGTGTTTGAACTCGTATTTGGTCACGCCATCCAGATCGCTGCCGGACAAGGTACCCACCACCGCGCCCGCCACTTGGTTTTCCGCATAACTTAGTTCTTGGTTAAAAAATAAAGAGTCGTCATCTACAGGCGTCACGCCAATATCAACAGTAATAGTATCTGTGCCTCCATTCCCGTCGCTAACTACAACGGTGAAGCTATCGCTTCCGTTGTAGTTTTCGTCTGGCGTATAGGTCCAATTACCATTTTCATCAACGACTACAGAACCGTTTGACGGATCTGTGCCTTTTGAGAATGTTAACGAGTCTCCGTCCGTATCTGTTGCGTTTAGCGTTCCGCTTACTGGGGTATCTTCGTCGGTGGTTACTGAAAGGTCATTACCTATCGGCGCGTCATTTACGGGAGTTACGCCAACGTTAACCGTAATTGTGTCAGTACCACCATTTCCATCATCGACGATAACCGTAAAGCTATCGGTACCGTTGTAGTTTTCGTTGGGGGTATAAGTCCAATCACCATTTTCATCGACAACGACAGTACCGTTTGATGGATCGGTGAACTTAACGAAAGACAGCGAATCGCCATCTTCATCTGATGCTGACAACGTTCCGCTTACTGGAGTATCTTCATCGGTTGTAAATGAGAGAGTGTCACCGACAGGCGAGTTATTGGTATCAACAAAGGTAGGGGCGCTATTAGTTTGCTCAAACGAACGGAATTGCTCTAGAAGGCTCAGGCTTTGAGTTCGCGACATGCCCAGCGCTTCAAATCCCGTTGTTATAAATTCGGTTGCTGGGATCGTTTCTTCACCGTCTCGCTCTACAGTCCCACTAGTTGCCAAGCTAGAACCATTTTGACCAGCAGCGGTAGCGAACTCATCTCCTAACTCAGTAGGGTCTTCACCTTCTTCTAATGCGGCAAAAATATTTGCGATATCCTGGTCTAGTTCAACTTCACCGTCTTCAGGTGAAAAACGCTTAACTGATACCTGAGGTTCATTAGGTCCATTTTGAGATTCAAGAGTTACATCTCCAGCCTGTAGAGGCTCTCCCTCTTCGAGTACTCTAACCGTGCCATCAACTGAAATAACAATGCGCTGACCCAATGCAAGAGCACCGGTCAAATTCAATGCTGTAATGTCCATATCAACCCCTAAAAACCATTTTCGCTTGTCACGTCAACTTTGTGACATCTTATTTATAATAATAGCCGAAATATAACATTTAACATCACATAATTCCTAGTTATGAATCGTGCATTTAACATACCGAGTGACAAGGTAATGACGCTGATCACATCACACAATAATGAAAGTGCTCACACTATCAATATAAGTTATTGTGTTTGCGAAAAATAACAGAGCTAAAAACGTAAAATTGACGTTCTCAAAATCATCATAAAACGCACAGCAAACTGTTAACAACTTTACAACCATTTACGGTAGCTTCTCGAGCGAACGTTATTTTTTTGGCGGTTCATCTAAATTTCGTATCTAGCACATTAAAAAGCGTAGGTTTAGATGCAGTCCAATTTGGAGAGATGGAAATTGAATTACATTCAAACGACAACATTAGGGTTAGCTATAGCGCTAAGTTTGCCGACAACAGCACAAACCTTAGAGCAAGCCGTTGCGTTTACATTAGAAAGCAACCCTGAAATCAAAAGTGCTTATAACGAATATATCAGTAAGCGTTATCTTAACGACGCTTCTGGTGGTGCTTATCGACCAAGTATAGACTTAGATGGTGGGATTGGTTATGAACATACTGATCTAGCAACCAACCAAGACACTACCGATCTGACTAGAAAAGAAGCAACGATCACCTTGACCCAGTTAATATGGGATGGCGCTAATACATCCAATGATATTGACCGTACTGCGGCTGATGCAGAGTCCGTGCGCTATCAACTACTATCTAACGCGCAAGACATCGCTTTAGAAGTAACAAAGGTTTATCTTGATGCAGTGAAAGCCTATGAAGTGCTTTCTCTTTCGGAAAGTAACTTAGCGACGCACAAAGAGATATATAACGATATTCGTAAGCGCGTGGAATCAGGTATTGGTTCAACCGCAGATATGTCACAAGTTGAAGCTCGTATTGCGAAAGCGCACGGGAATTTGCTTGCTGCTCAAAACAACCTTTTTGATACGCATACTCAGTTTAAAAGACTTGTTGGTCAATCTCCTTTAGGGTTAACTTTCCCTCGCGCAGATGCGGGTGCAATTCCTTATACCGTTGATGGTGCGTTGGCAAAAGCGTTTAACCAGCATCCAGTCATTAAGATTGCACAAGCCGATGTTGACTCAGCGAAGTTCCAATACAAACAATCTAAGAGTACCAACTACCCGACTGTTTCTTTTGAAGCCGCTCAAACTTGGCGTGATGACGCCGGTGGTACAGAAGGCAGCAGCGATGAGTTTTCTGCCATGGTTCGTTTAAGATACAACCTTTACAATGGTGGTTCGGATCAAGACCGCACAGAAAGTGCAGCCTACCAACTCAACAAAGCCAAGGACCTTCGCGAAAGTACTTACCGCAATGTAGAAGAGAGTCTACGTCTATCATGGAGCGCACTTGATTTAACGGTTCAGCAAAAAGAGTTCCTATCTGACCACGTAGACTCGGCATCAGACACGGTAATATCATATGAGAAACAATACCGTATCGGTAAACGTACCCTTCTCGACTTACTTAACACTGAGAATGAATTATTCGAAGCTCGTAAAGGCTATTTAGATGCTAAGTATGACGAGCAATACGCAAAATATCGCGTAATGAACGCAACTGGTAACCTACTCATCGGTTTACGAGTTGAGATCCCAGAAGAATGGAATGAAAAGGTGGAATATTAATGAAGCTTACCAACACAGTATTATCGCTTTGCTTCATGGTTGTATCTGCCAATGCTTTAGCTGAAAACAACGAAGATGAATTCGAATATCGCGCTCTACCGCCGGTCACTCAAATTTACGATCTTCAAGATGATGACAATGACGGTGTAATAAACGCGCGAGATTTATGTCCCGATACACAAATTGGTGCCGAGATCGATAACGACGGTTGTGGATCATATTTCGAGTCATCGGAAAAGAAAGAGCTGCATATACTCTTCGCTAATAATTCAACGGAAATAAACCCTGTCTTTCTAGGGCACATACGCCAAATGGCGGCATTTTTAAAGCGCTACGAAAGTACCAGCATTGAATTGCAAGGTTATGCCAGCAAAGTAGGTAACGCGGAACATAACCTAAAGCTTTCGAAAGAACGTGCATCACATGTAAGACGAGCGCTAATTAGCAACGGTATTCAGCCATCTAGAGTCAGCATCGTAGGTCATGGTGATTCTGAATTCAGCAGTGATGACACCCAAATCAATCACGCACTACATCGAAAAGTTGTTGCTTCCGTTGTTGGATTTAAGGGTAATATCAAAGAAGAATGGCACATCTTCACCAAAATTAAAAAGTAGGCGTACCCAGCTTTTACCATACTGAAACGTTATCTTAAGTTAACGTTTCAGTATGGTGATAATTCCTTGAATAGCATATACCTAAGCCGTCTATAATGTTAATCTTGCCACGTTATCAACATAGAGAATTAATCCATGAGCAAACTAACAGCTGATACTCAAGCAAATCTAGAACTTTTCGTTTCTGAAACACAAGAAACTAAACTGGTATGGGGCCTTCGCAACGAAGAAGGTTGGCTAGCATGTGACTCAAGTGAATTCGAAAACAGCGAAGTGATGCCATTCTGGTCTTCAAAAGAAGATGCTCAAACTCACAACGTTGAAGAGTGGGCTGACTTCGAAGTATTAGAAATTCCACTAGATATCTTTGTAGAAGATTGGTTACTGACTCTTGCTGAAGACGGCGTTCTTGTTGGTACTAACTGGAATGCAACATTAGAAGGCAAAGAACTTGAGCCTTCTGACCTAGCGAAATTATACATCTAATTTCCGATATCGGTCGCACGATTCGCGCGACCGATATACCTCTGATTAGTATCAATAAATTAGAGACCTACCTCGCATAACCACGTAGTCGCACCATTCAAAATTTGAAGCAACATCAAACTAATAATAGAATATCGTTCTTTATCTGATTGATCGTCTCTTGTGAATCACTTCGTTTTTGTTACCTTTCTACTATTCATTAGCTTTTGTTCTTATAGCCAAGTATCAACATCAGATCGTGACCACAATTCACCAGTCTATACCTCCAATCTAAGCTCTACTCCAAATGCTGATTGGAACGCGCTTTATCTCTCTACTTTAAACCACTCTCCTGAGCGCGCATTAAACATGCTGCAAACACGCTACATCGGCTCAACGGTTTATGGAGATAAGCTTTACCTTGCGTCTCTTCTGTATCAATACATGAGCCACCGAGATCAGCCGTTCTACGGAATCGCTTCAAACGACAATGACTACCAAGCGATAGAAACAGCGTTTATTTCTGCTCTGAGGAAAGACGGCAAAGGCCAATATGAACAAGCACAACAAGGCTTTCTAACACTTTTGGCGAAAATGCAATCTCGCAGTGATTTAACTGGTAAAGCCTTACTAAAGTACCAGCTATGCCGATCGCTTAACGAGCAAGCTAAATACCATCAAGCGAACTATTACTGCTCTGCCCTTCAGTCAGATTTACATGACATCGCTGACCCTGTATTACCAAAATTCGGGACTTATCGAGTCATCGCGAACAATCATCATTTCCGCAGTGACTATCAAGCTGCACTAGACACCTACCTATCACTAATAAACGTGTTTCCACAAGGGCATGATATTTCAGGGGTTTACAACGATGTGGGTAACTTGCTCAAAGAATTAAAGCAATATGAAAAATCGGCGGAGTATCTAGAGCAAGCTCTCATTCTCAGAGTAAACGCTTCAGATTTAATGAAAGCACAAGTGCATCACAGCCTTGCGGATCTCTACCTTAACCAAGAGCAAAGTGAACTAGCAATTCACCACTTTCAGACAGCAAGAACACTGCTGAGCTCAACGTCGCATAGCTACGGTATTGCACTCACAAGTCTTGGCTTAGGAAAAGCGTACACTCAAACGAAAAACTATGATGTGGCGAGAACCTACCTAATTGAGTCTCTTTCAGCTTCGAGCGAACTGAGCAATGATGTCATTCGCATCAATGCTTACTTGGCGATCAGCGATATGTTCGAAGAACAGAAACTGCCAACGGAAGCACTCAACTATGCTCAACAAGCGCTAGAATTAGCTGAACAAGTCACAAGGCATAAATACATCGCGCAGTCACTTCTTCAGCTTTCTGATATTCATCAATCACTCAGCGATTACCAACAAGCTTTCTATTTCTACCAGCGATACTCGTCAATACAAATGGAAGCTAGAGATATCGACAATCGACTCGCACTCGAAGCGCTCGGCCTGACGCACGCCAAATATGAACAAGAACTAGAAAGCTCTTTCCTGACACATCAGACGAAACTCGACCGCGTTCAAATTGAAAAAATGGAACATCAAAGATGGATGTACAACATCGTTGTTATTCTGTTGCTTTGCGCTGCAAGCTTCACGGTATTGATAAACAAAACGGTTCGCGCAAAAGCAGCAATTGATGGCTTAACGAAAGCATATAGCCGAACTGAGATAATTCGAAGAATCAAAAGAGTGAAACGCTGTAAAGGGACGGACAAACAGCATGTGCTCGTGCTGCTCGATCTAGATAAGTTTAAGAAGATTAATGATGAGCATGGGCACCCTACTGGTGATCGGGCACTGGTCCATATTAGTGATCAAATTAGAAAACACTTAGTGAATGGTGAATTGTTTGGTCGCTTAGGGGGTGAAGAATTTGTCATCATATTAACCGATACCCCACCAGCAGAGGTACGAGAACGCGTTGAAGAGTTGCACTACGCCATTTCAAGCACTGTCTTTTTATCAGAAAGCAAAAAGTCACTTAATGTGACCGCGAGTTTTGCTTATCTAGCAACCTCAAACGCATTAAGTGACTTTGATGACTTGTATTCAGTGCTCGACCAAGCACTCTATCAAGCCAAAAGCAACGGCCGAAACTGCATCATTGATGCTTACAACGAACCAATTGATTGACCTGAGGTTATTTATTCTCAGTCTGTTTGCGAACCAACTCAGCCATAATACCTTCACGATCACCTAGGTAATCGTTAAGGCCAACTTTACGCAGTTCACACGCTGGGCAATCGCCACAACCATCCCCGACAATGCCATTGTAACAAGTCAGTGTTTTATTTCGAACAAGCTCAAGTGCTGAGTACTGGTCGGCCAACGCCCATGTTTCAGCTTTGTTGAGCCACATTAACGGTGTTTTAATATCAAGCGGCTTGTCCATACCTTGTACAAGCGCAGAGTTCATCGCCTTCACAAAGTCATTACGACAATCAGGGTAACCAGAAAAGTCTGTTTCACACACACCTGTAATCACGGTTTCAGCACCGATTTGGTAAGCGTAAATACCCGCTAGAGTCAGAAATAGAATATTACGACCAGGAACGAATGAATTCGGCAGCCCATTCTCTTGCAGCTCATGAGACACAGGAATATCGTCACGAGTCAAAGAGCTGATAGCCAGTTCATTCAACAGAGTCACATCCATCACTTTGTGCGCTTTCACACCAAGCTCTTTCGACAATGACTCAGCAACTTCAATCTCGAGTCTATGGCGCTGACCATAATCAAACGTAATCGCATGAACTTCATCATACTCTTTTAATGCTTGAACAAGACACGTTGTTGAGTCTTGACCACCACTGAATACTACCACTGCTTTTTTCATCTTAAATCCTTACGAGAACCTTCTACTAGCGACTTATCTTGCCCAGTAAAAATACAACCTATGCGATGCTCAAATATTTGTGAGTTTGTATTGATAAGCGCCAATTGCGCTCAATGCAGGTATCAATACAAAGCTGAGTAGCGCGGTCTTTTTGGCTGATTGGTTGCAGAGCGATAACAGTGTCGTTAGGAACTGCTGCTCGCTCCAATAAACCGTCAAGTTGTTCGATGTCTTTGCTTGTACCTACTGGATGCTTAATTTCGTTAGCACGTTGCAAGGCGCTATCTAAGATTTCCAGTTTCGCTTTCATCGCCACTTTCGGTGACACCGTAACCCAAGTGTCCGGTGTGGCTTTAACTTCTGATGTTCCGCTAGTCTCAATCTGACAGCGACAACCGTGCTGCTCAAACGCTTCAGTAAGAGGAACAAGATCATAAATGCATGGCTCACCACCAGTAATCACAATGTGCTTAGCAGTGTAACCTTGCTTGATATATTCATTCACGATTCCTTGAGCATCGATTGCTGACCAAGTAGGTGAATCTTCTGTCTTAACCATAATATCGCCAAGGCTGGTTTCCTCTTCTGGCAACGCTTCCCAGGTCTGCTTGGTATCACACCAAGAACAGCCCACTGGGCAAATTTGCAGACGAACAAAAACAGCGGGAACGCCAGTAAACACGCCCTCACCCTGAATGGTTTCAAACATTTCATTAATCTTGTACAACTTTCCCTCAGCTCAATCATTTGATGAAATTAATCAACCGCAGACCTTAAAGCACTTCCCCCTTTTGGTCAAACAAATGAGTACTGATAAATGAGTTGATCAAAGCCCTAGCCTGAACTTTCAAGTTCCCTTATCCTTTCGCCCATAGATTTCGTTAGCTTTTAATTTTTTAGTAAGGAACAACATGTACAAACTGATTGCTCTTGATATGGATGGCACACTACTCAACAGTGAAAAAGTGATTTCTCAAGAGAACAAAGACGCAATCGCCAAAGCACGAGCTGCAGGTGTGAAAGTAGTTCTCGCTTCTGGTCGCCCTTTAGAAGGCATGCAAAGCAAATTAGATGAGCTTTCGATTGACGGCGAAGATGACTTTGTACTCTTCTACAACGGCTCTATGGTTCAGAACGTATCGACAAAAGAGATCATTCACAGTGAGATCAGCAACGGTAAAGCCGCAAAAGAGATTGCTGCCCTCGCTGAACAGCTTGGTGGTTATGTCCATGCTTTCAGCAAGATCCACGGCTTAATCACACCTGAGAACAATGAGTACACTGGTATTGAAGCGCGTATTAATTGCTTAGATATAACCGAGTTCGACTTTTCTCAACTAGAAGATGACCACGAAATCATCAAAACTATGATTGTCGCTGAACCAAGCAAGCTGACTGAAATCATCGGTAAGTTGCCACAAGAGCTTAAGACTCAGTTTACTATCGTACAAAGTGCACCATTCTTCTTAGAGTTCCTAAACCCGAAATCAAACAAGGGTGTCGGTATTGAAGCGATAGCGAAACACTTAGGCATTAAAGCGGAAGAAGTCATCTGCATGGGTGATGCTGAAAACGATCACCATATGCTTGAATACGCAGGCCTTGGCATTGCAATGGAAAACGCAATGGAAGAAACCAAGAAACTGGCGGATCACATCACAGCTAGCAACGACGACCATGGTGTAGCGGTCGCGATTGAGAAGTTTATCTTCAACTCATAAACGCTCAACAGGTTCTAATAAGAATTACTTTTTGCTTGTTTCAGAAATGACAAAGGCTGTGCACTGCACAGCCTTTTTGATTTTGTGTTAGTCGAGTCGCTTACTCTCTTTTCCATGGCAGACGAAATGCCACCACACCAAACAGAATCAAGATTGGGAAACGTAACGTTTCAACAATAAATGAAGCAATACCGCTGAAAGAGACAAAGCTTCCAGCCCAGCTAATCAGCAGATTTCCCGCTAACAACATCGCCATCACTCCAAGAACGATCTTGAATGAGAACTGACCAACCAAAGGTTTCGAGTCTGTTAACGTCACTAGGCATGCAATCGTCATCAAAATCGCCACCCAGAATGAGAATGTTGGCAGTGGCCATATCACCGTCAGAACAATCGACAGTAAGCACAATGCCCACCAAACACCTTTAGAACTCAATAAGGCGCTAATATCAACATCCGGTTTCGCGTCTAATCTCACGATATGCCACGTCGTTAAAGCGCCTAATACGCCACCCATTAATACATCACTAAAAAACGCACTACCTGAATAAGACTTAAATAGCATGATCCACAGCAGGCCAGCGAGCACTACCAGAATGGCTTTTTGCTCCAAGAGGCGCTTTAGTTTCCAAAAGACTAACAAGGTTAAACTGACCCACAAGGCAGCCAACAGACTTGGAAAACTATACCCACTGCTCATCACCAGTTTCAATGTTGGCATGTAAGCGTGTGGACGTGGAAAACCAAAACCTTGGTGCGCGATTAAAGTAAGTAGTGTCACCGAGATCAAAGTGAAGCCAAACTTCAACGCGAAGTTACGGCCAAAGTACCAAGCAATTAACGGCAATATCACAATGAAGACCCATGGCTTGGCCAACAAGTCAGTCAAAAGCACAGTATTCGCAAATACGCTTGGCATCTTATCGAACGTGTTTTGAAGTGACACAATCCAATTTAATTCAACTTGATGGACTTTGGGTGCCGCGCCCACCAGCTCAGTCACATACGTCACCGGTTGATCTGTCGCAGATAAAAACAGCTCGTTAATCTCAGACCACTGTTCTGGGTAGCGGTATTGGTGATCTTGCAATTCAGTAGGAGGAAGTAACATCGCTCGGCTGACTTCCACGCCATAATGAGGAGCAAACCAAATCGGCAGCTCAAAGCCACCTAACTCATTTCGAGCCTTGTAACTGATCACTTCAGAGTCAGAAATACAATCAAACACGACGGCACTGTCGGTATAACCTAGCACATCACCGACCGTTACCGACAAACCAGCCTCTTCCCACGTTTCACGTTGCGCCGCGACGGCTGGCGGCTCACCTGAAACAACAGTGCCTCCCGGTAGAGACAATTGACCGGTGATCAACTCATCAACCAACACGATTTGGTTATCAGCACGTACTACACACAAGGCGCCCGCGATATGATCGGGCAAAGTGTCGTTTGCCCAAGCGGAAGTAGTACTCAAAAGAGACAGTATGAAAACTAATAAATATCGAATAACCAACGAGTTTACCTAAAAAATAATAGAAGAATATTGAAGACTGCTGTTGCAGTTGAACTATTGTAATCAAAGCCACACAAAATCGCTGTCTACGTTTTGTGCAAAGCCTTCCTCATCCATTGAATGTGAGGTGTGAACCCCATTTTTTGATAGAAGTCCTTGGCAGGCGAGTTAAAGTCCCAAACTTCTACAAAGACTTGTTCAACCCCATAATCATCAAAAGTACTTTCAACTTTGTTAAACAACTTTTCAGCAATCGATTCTTTTCGATAATCAGGCAAGACAAACAGTTCATCGACACTTCCCATCGGTACTGGTTTGCTGACCGTTGAGATAAGCTCACAAAAATGCCCAGAGATAAAGCCAACAATGAGCTCTCCTTTTAATGCCACATAAACCAAACATTCAGGGTCATCCAAGTATCGTGCAATGCTTTTTTCCTGCTCAATCTCTTCTGCCGTTTTAAAGTGCTCTGGGCTAGCAAGGTGGTGGTGATGGTGGAGATCGAACATTAACTCGTTAAGTTGTTCTAAATCCGCGTGCTTTGCGGCCCTTAAGGTGACATTCATGACTATTGCGCTTCTCAAACCAAATTAATATCTAAACTGAGTCTAGTGTACTTGGCGTGAGTATCTATACAAGTTATTGAATTAATTCATTGTTTGAAGTGTGTATTTTAGATACAAAAACGGCCACATTACGTGGCCATTCTGTTTGAATGATTTTGAATTAAACGAATATCGAAGCTATGTTTTTTGCTGTGGCTTTTGCTGTAGCTTCAGCTTTATGCACCGTTATCTTCTTTCTCTTCTTTGAGATCAGCAAGCTGTTGTTCCAGTTCAATAAGCTTAATTTCCGCCTCTACTTCCGCAACTCGCTTTTCTGCATCAGTGCGATTGTCTTGCGCTAGACCATCAGCAGTAACTTGGGTTCGTTGTGCGTTTCTTGCATCATCCGTATCTTTCATTGAACCAGCAACACCACCAGTCACACCACCCAATGCAGCCCCCTTCGCGGCTAAGCTCGCATCTCCAGTTAGAGCGCCAGCTGTCGCTCCTAATAAAGCACCGCCCACAGCACCACGATTACGTGCAGCATTCTCATTTTCGTTATCCATTGCTGGTGATGCGCAACCAGAAAGAGTCACAATCAGTGTCGCTAAAAGAAAAGGTTTAGTGAATTTCATAGGAGTCTCGCTTAGTTCTTCGTTTGGAGTAGAGCCATCTTAAGCAGAACCGTTAATGAGATAAATAAAGCCACGTTTAGACGATACATCATGTTCAGTTATGTATCATTCAACCATCGCATAAGTGCTTATTGATATATATCTTTGAGCTCGCTTTAGCCTGACAAACAAAAAAGGCGACCAATAAGGTCGCCTCAATCGAGCTTTCTCTATAATTCTTGCCTTTCACATATCTCTTAGCCTTTAGACCAAAAGTTTTGCATGTTTGCTACGCTAGGTGGTGGCCTAACACCACAATCTCGATAATGATTTTTATCGCCGATCCCCAGTATCTTGCCATTTTCGTCATCAATCATAGCCGCAACTTTAACACCGTCTCCCACATGGCGAGTTAACACGACAATTTCACCAGCTCTTTCAGACCTTACTGCGCCTAAGATTTGATATTCGTAGCGGCCTTTCCTTGAATTAACGATCATCTTCGAGTTAATAGGGTCGGCTTCATATCCCACACCAATATCAAAAACCGCTTGATAGAGATCGACGCCAGTCTTTGATACACATTTAAATACCTTGGGATGACTCAAAGGTTCTAACAACGCTCTACTCGCTTCATCCTTTGAAATACTGGCACTAGCAGCACCACTGACCAATAAAGCAATCAACAAAAAGTAAGCTCGCATAAAAAGACCTCAATATGTGGGATTCATAATGAGGTCATAGTAAACGCAATGGATAAGCGGATGAATAAAGTAGAGTTTAGGTAAACCATCACGCCGGATTATGTATAAATCAACAAGCCGAAGGTGAGATTACCTAAACTGCGACGTCTATTTTCCGAGCTTTTGTGCGATCTCAGTTAAGCTTGTTGGATCATCAATCGTCGAAGGTACTACGTATTGTTCACCTTCTGCAATTTGACGTATGGTTCTTCGCAAGATCTTACCAGAACGCGTCTTAGGCAATCGCTCGACTACTAAAGCTTGCTTGAAACATGCAACCGCACCAATCTCATTTCGAACCTTACCGACGAGCTCCGCTTGAAGGTCATCGCCATCCACCTTCACACCGTCTTTTAACACAACTAGCCCGAGCGGTAGCTGACCTTTAAGCTCATCGTGAATCCCAACCACAGCACATTCAGCAATGGCTGGGTGACCGCCAACAATTTCTTCCATTTCACCCGTAGACAAACGGTGCCCCGCCACATTTATCACATCGTCGATACGGCCCATGATAAATAGATAGCCGTCTTCATCAAGGTAACCGCCATCCCCCGAGACGTAATAGCCTGGGAATTGGCTTAAATAACCCGATTCAAACCTATCGTGGTTGCGCCATACCGTCGGTAAGCAACCAGGTGGAAGTGGTCGTTTAAGTGCGACAAAACCTTGTTGATTAGCTTGTGCAAGCTCACCCAACTCATTGAGGATCTCCACTTGATAACCCGGCACTGGCTTGGTTGAAGAACCCGCTTTCACAGGTAAAGACTCAAGTCCTGTAGGATTAGCTGAGATAGCCCAACCAGTCTCAGTTTGCCACCAATGGTCGATAACTGGTTTATTCGTCTGAGATTCAACCCAGTCCAACGTTGGTGGGTCTAAACGCTCTCCTGCCATGAAAATCGACTTGAGTGATGATAAGTCATACTTGTTAAGTAACTCGCCTGCAGGATCTTCTTTCTTAATCGCTCGAAATGCGGTTGGCGCAGAAAACAATACTTCGACTTTGTATTCTTCACACACTCGCCAAAATGCACCGGGATCTGGCGTTCGTACTGGCTTACCTTCAAACAAAATGGTCGTACAACCATGAATCAATGGCGCATACACAATATAGGAATGCCCAACGACCCAACCGACATCAGAAGCTGCCCAAAACACACCGTCTTGCGGCATATCGTAGATAGTGCTCATCGAGTATTTCAACGCAACCGCATGACCACCATTATCACGTACAACCCCTTTTGGTTTGCCTGTCGTTCCAGAGGTATACAGGATATATAGTGGGTCTGTTGCTAGAACAGGCACACACACATGTGGCAAGGCATCCTCAACGGCTTGTTGCCAAAGTACATCGCGTTCGTTGTTCAATTCGGCTAGTGACTGCTCTCTTTGGAATACTACCACTTTTTCAGGCTTCCAGCGGCTGTCCATGATTGCGCGATCGACCATCGGTTTATATGGCAGCACCTTGTTAATCTCAACACCACAAGATGCAGTAATCAACACCTTCGGCTCGGCATCCTCAATTCGAACGGCAAGCTCATGAGGAGCGAATCCGCCAAACACAACCGAGTGAACCGCTCCTAGTCGAGCGCAAGCCAACATTGCCATTGCCGCTTCAGGAATCATTGGCATGTAGATCACCACACGATCACCTTTGGTAACGCCTTGCGTGGCTAACATCCCAGCCACTTTCGCTACTTGATCACGCAATTGGTGATAAGTATACGAGGATTGAGAGCCGGTAACCGGAGAGTCGTAAATCAGCGCGGTATTGTCACCTCGCCCATTTTCACAATGATAATCCAAAGCCAGCCAACAAGTATTCATCACCCCATCAGGAAACCAACGTTCAATACCGTTATCGTCCGTTTGTAATATTGTTCTTGGAGACTCAAACCAATCAATGGCTTGTGATTGTGTTTCCCAGAACGAATTGGGGTCTTCCCTCGCCCATTGATACTCGGTGATGTAATCCGTTTCTCTAGTCGTTCGATTTGTAGCAGACATAGTGCCACCTCCATGATTCATCCATTTTCCAAGCGCCTGCCCTTTGGCAGTAGCACTTGATTGCACTCTTTTCTCAGCGTTGTATTCGGAACATTTAACCGAACACAACAATCGCTTTACTTGGGAAAAGGCACACGAATGGCACCTTCCATGATCACTCGGGCACTACGACTCATAATCGCCCTCTCAATTTTCCATCCACTTTCTGTCTCTAGCGCTTTAGCACCTACCTTCAATGTTCCTGATGGGTGCCCAAAAGTCACAAAGTCACGAGAACCTCCTCCCGCCGCTAAATTCACTAACGTCCCCGGGACACTTGACGCTGAAGCAATCGCAACCGCAGCTGTGCCCATCATGGCGTGATGCAATTGCCCCATAGACAGAGCGCGTACCAGCAGGTCTGTCTCATCCACAGTAACTGACTTGCCACTTGAAGCTTGATAGTCTTGAGGCTTAGCAACAAACGCAACCTTGGGAGTGTGTTGGCGTGATTCAGCTTGTTCTAACGACTCAATAAGCCCCATCGCAACTGCGCCATGTGCTCGTATAGACTCGAACAGTGCCAAGGCTTTTGGATCGCTGTTGATATCGGATTGAAGCTCTGTTCCTAGATATCCGACCGATTCAGCATCAACAAAAATGGTTGGAATTCCTGCATTAATATAAGTCGCTTTAATGCAACCTAACTCCGGAACATCTAAAAAATCGACAACATTCCCTGTCGGAAACATCGACCCACTCGCGTCAGCTGGATCTAGAAAATCGACCTGAATTTCTGCGGCGGGGAAAGTGACACCATCAAGTTCAAAATCCCCCAACTCTTGAACTTCACCGTCCACGATAGGCACATGAACAATAATGGTTTTCTCGATATTGACTTGCCATACTCGCACCTCGACCACACCGTTTTCTGGAATACGATTCGAGTCGACTAGGCCACTATGAATAGCAAATGGGCCCACTGCAGCAGACAGATTGCCGCAGTTACCGCTCCAATCAACGAACGGCTTGTCTATTGCTACTTGGCCGAATAGGTAATCAACATCGTGATCGGCTTTACTACTTTTCGAAACAATAACGGTTTTACTGGTACTGGATGTTGCACCACCCATGCCATCGGTTTGTTTGCCATAAGGATCTGGACTACCAATCACGCGCAGAAGTAATGCGTCTCGAGCTTCTCCGGCAACTTGCGCAGCCTCAGGTAAGTCACTTAAGTTGAAGAAAACGCCTTTGCTTGTTCCGCCCCGCATGTAGGTAGCAGGTACTTTTATCTGTTTATTTGTCATCATAAGCTCCTACTGTGCGAGAAAGTCTTTAGCGAAACGTTGCAATACGCCACCAGCGCTGTACACATTCACTTCGTCTGCCGTGTCTAGTCGGCAGGTCACAGGAACATCCAGCTTGTCACCGTTTTTACGAGTGATGACTAGAGCCAAATCAGACCCTGCTTCAATGTCGCCGTACACGTCGTAAAGCTCGGTGCCGTCCAGTTCTAAGGTATTGCGATTGGTTCCCGCTTTAAACTGCAAAGGCAACACACCCATTCCAACTAAGTTGGTTCTGTGGATTCGTTCAAAGCCTTCGGCAACAATCACTTCAACACCCGCCAAGCGCACCCCTTTGGCTGCCCAGTCACGTGATGAACCTTGTCCATAATCGGCACCCGCCACGACAATCAAAGGCTGTTTACGGTTCATGTAGGTTTCTATCGCTTCCCACATTCGCGTAACTTGACCTTCTGGTTCAACTCTTGCTAGTGAACCTTGCACAACTTCTCCAGCGTCCTTAACCATTTCGTTATACAGCTTAGGGTTGGCGAATGTTGCTCGTTGCGCGGTTAAGTGATCGCCTCGATGGGTCGCGTAAGAGTTAAAGTCCTCTTCCGGCACTTCCATTTTTGTGAGATATTCCCCCGCTGCGCTCGAAGCGAGAATCGCATTTGAAGGGGATAAGTGATCTGTAGTGATATTGTCACCCAGAATCGCTAAAGGTCTCATACCAGATAGGCTTCGTTCTCCCGCAAGAGCACCTTCCCAATAAGGTGGTCTTCGGATATAAGTACTTTGAGGTCGCCAGTCATAAAGCGGTTCAGTCGTCACCTGCTCCTCGTCTGGCTGGAACATTTTTACGTAGATCTGTTGGAATTGCTGAGGCTTAACGTGCTCACCGACAACAGCATCGATCTCGGCATCACTCGGCCATAAATCACTTAAGTAGATTGGCTTACCATTGTTGTCGGTGCCTAAGCTGTCTTTTTCGATATCAAAGCGAATCGTACCAGCTAAGGCATAAGCGACGACCAATGGCGGTGATGCTAAAAACGCTTGTTTGGCATAAGGGTGAATTCGACCATCGAAGTTTCGATTCCCCGATAGCACAGCGGTTGAATATAGGTCACGGTCGATGATCTCTTGTTGAATTTTAGGATCCAACGCACCACTCATTCCATTACAGGTTGTGCACGCATAACCGACGATACCGAAGCCTAGTTTTTCCAGTTCAGGCAACAAACCGGCGGACTCAAGATAAAGCTTGGCAACTTTTGAGCCTGGCGCGAATGACGTTTTTACCCATGGCTTACGAACTAATCCAAGCTGATTGGCCTTCTTCGCAACCAATGCTGCGGCGACGACATTTCTTGGGTTACTGGTATTGGTACAAGAAGTAATCGCCGCAATGATCACGGCACCATCTGGCATTTGTTCATCAGAATATTGTTCAGCGTGTTGCTCTTTCCAAGAAGCTTGGCTGATGCCTTGTTTGGCAAGTTCACTGGTTGGTAAACGACGATGTGGATTGGATGGCCCTGCAAGGTTGCGCTCAACTTTAGACAAATCAAACTCAAGCACACGTTCGTATTGAGCGGAATCTAAATCATCGGCCCATAAGCCAGTTTGCTTAGCGTATAGCTCAACTAACTCAACCTGTTCAGGCTCGCGTCCTGTCAGCTTTAGGTATTGTATGGTCTGTTCATCGATATAGAACATACCTGCTGTCGCGCCGTATTCTGGTGTCATATTCGATATAGTGGCGCGGTCGCCAATGGTCAGTGCACGAGCCCCTTCACCAAAGAACTCTAGATAACTGGAAACCACTCTCTGATTGCGAAGAAACTCTGTAATCGCAAGCACAATATCCGTTGCGGTTATCCCTTCTTGTCGTTGACCCGTCAGTTTAACGCCTACAATATCAGGCAATCGCATCATAGACGGACGACCGAGCATCACAGTCTCAGCTTCCAAACCACCTACACCTATTGCAATAACACCCAGAGCGTCAACATGAGGAGTATGACTGTCGGTGCCGACACAGGTATCAGGAAACGCGATTCCTTCTTTAGATTGAATCACTGGAGACATTTTCTCCAAGTTAATCTGGTGCATAATTCCATTACCCGCAGGAATCACACTCACGTTTTTAAACGCGATTTTACACCAGTCAATAAAATGAAAACGATCTTCGTTTCTGCGTTCTTCAATCGCACGGTTTTTATCAAAGGCTTCACTATCAAAGCCTGCATGTTCCACAGCTAAAGAGTGATCAACAATCAGTTGGGTTTCGACAACGGGGTTCACCTTGGCAGGGTCTCCGCCTTGGTCGGCAATCGCGTCTCTTAATCCAGCCAAATCTACTAGGGCTGTTTGACCAAGAATGTCATGACACACCACACGCGCAGGATACCAAGGGAAATCAAGGTCACTCTTGCGTTCAATGATCTGTTTTAAGCTGTCTTCAAGGGTTTCAGGATCACAGCGTCTTACTAATTGCTCTGCCAATACTCTCGACGTATAAGGCAAGGTTTTATAACTGCCCGGAGATATCGCTTCTACCGCTTCGCAAGCATCGTAATATTCTAAATGAGTTCCGGGTAAAAGTTTTCGGTACTGATTTTTATCAAGGTACTGAGCTTGTTCAAGTTTCACATCAGACATACATCCACCATTATCTGTTAAATTCTATTCGTTGGTTCTTGAGGCCTTGTCGTATGAAGACGGAAGTCACCTCAAGACATAAGTCGGCTCGTTATAGAGGGCTAACGTAGATGAATAGGTAACCAGTCTTGATGCTCTGGCCCGGTGTAGTCTGCACTTGGACGAATGATGCGATTGTTTTCTCTTTGTTCGAACACATGCGCCGTCCAACCTGTAAGGCGGCTCATCACAAAGATCGGAGTAAACAATTTGGTTGGGATGTCCATGAAGTGATATGCCGATGCATGGAAGAAGTCAGCATTACAGAACAAGCCTTTCTCGCGCTTCATAACCGCTTCAACACGTTCTGAAACGGCGTAAAGCTGTTTATCACCGACCTCTTGAGCTAGCTCTTTTGACCAACGCTTGATTAGAGCATTTCGTGGGTCGCTTTCACGATAAATGGCATGACCGAAGCCCATGATTTTGTCTTTGTTAGCAAGCATCTGCATGATGTTAGTTTCTGCTTCATCAGCGGATTTCCAATCTTGGATCATTTCCATTGCCGCTTCATTCGCACCGCCATGTAAAGGACCTCTTAGTGTGCCAATTGCTGCTGTAACGCACGAATGAATATCAGACAGGGTTGATGCACACACACGAGCTGCAAAGGTTGAAGCATTAAACTCGTGTTCCGCGTATAGGGTGAGCGAGCAATGCATCACCTTCTTATGAAGTTCACTTGGAGTTTTGTCTGTTAGCATTTTCAAGAAGTAGCCACCCAGACATGCTTCGCTTTGATCTTCAGTGTCAATGCGCACGCCATCATGACTAAAGCGGTACCAGTAACAAATAATCGCAGGGAAAAGCGCAAGCATTCGCTCAGTCGCAGACAGTTGCTCAGAAAAATCTGACTCTTGCTCTAGATTACCTAGCATTGAACAACCCGTTCTCATCACATCCATTGGATGAGCGTCTACAGGGATAAGCTCTAGTGCTGCTTTCAAAGGTTGAGGCAAGCCGCGCAAACCAATCAACAACGTTTTGTAATCGTCTAACTCTTTTTCACTGGGCAAATGACCTCTTAGTAACAGATGCGCCACTTCTTCGAACTGAGCATGATTAGCAAGGTCGGTTATGTCATAGCCACGGTAGGTCAAACCCGTTCCTGACTGGCCTACCGTACATAGCGCCGTGGTTCCCGCACTCTGCCCACGTAGACCAGCACCACCGATTGCAGGTGCGCTAGCTGGTTTGATTTCGGGTTTTTCGCTTTGTTGTTGGTTTTCTGTTGAAGCCTTTTCGACAGCTGCTTTATCACTCAAAGATACAGACATGGTGAACTCCTTTTCTGTGTTAGCCGCCTGCACTCTTTGGTGCTGCCTATTTATATGCCCGATGATCTTTATCATCGGTACTGGATTTGGCGACTAACCATTTCACGTTATTGGATTAAGTTGATTTTTGATTAATTGAAACTGGTTTACCCTTCGCTTGAAAACAACTGATCAAGCTTGTTCTCGTAGTCGTGGTAACTCAGGTGTTCGTAAAGCTCTTTACGGGTTTGCATTGAGTCCAACAGAGCTTCTTGGTTGCCTTCAACTAACAAGTGTTTGTAAACATTCTCCGCGGCTTTGTTCATCGCACGGAATGCACTGAGTGGATAAAGCACCATGTCGACATGAGATTGCGCCAGTTCTTTGCAGTTGTAGAGGGGGGTTTGGCCAAATTCAGTGATGTTCGCAAGAATAGGCACATGTTTACCTGTTGCTGATTTCAAAGCTGCCGAGAACTTCACATATTGGTCGAGTTGATTCATCGCCTCAGGGAAAATCATGTCTGCGCCCGCTTCAACACACGCAATCGCTCGTTCAATCGCGCTATCAATGCCTTCAACCGCCAATGCATCGGTACGTGCCATAATCACAAAGCTTTCATCGGTTCTAGCATCTGTTGCCGCTTTGACTCGATCAACCATCTCTTGCTGGCTTACAATCGCTTTATTTGGTCGATGACCACAGCGTTTCTGGGCCACTTGGTCTTCCATATGGATTGCTGCTGCGCCTGCCTTCTCCATAGCGCGAATCGTACGTGCAATATTGAATGCGCCACCAAATCCCGTATCGATGTCCACCAGCAAAGGCAGATCACACGCATTGGTAATACGTTCCACATCCACTAACACATCGTTCAATGTAGTAATGCCCAAGTCAGGCAAACCGTAAGACGCATTGGCGATACCTCCGCCAGACAAATAGATCGCCTGATGCCCCAAGTTCTTTGCCATCATCGCGCAATACGGATTCACCGTACCGACGATCTGCAATGGGTCGTTGTCTTGCACAGCTTGTCGGAACTTAGCTCCTGCTGATAACTTCATAATGACGCTCCCTGTTAATTGTTAATTTCTAATCTTTATGACTACTGATGTTTAGCTCTCGCCAGCGAAGAACCGCTAGCAAATACCAGTCGCCAATTAATCAAGATCTTTGGATTGAATTTGTTGCTCTATAAGTAATCGGCTTCCCGAGATGTGTCTTCGCATTAGCATTTCTGCTAGCTCTTCATCACGGTTGCGAATCGCTTGTAGGATGTATTTGTGTTCATCGAGCGCCTCTTTGGGCCGAGACTGAGCCCTAGGCGATTGATAGCGGTACATGCGTAATAGGTGATAAAGCTCATCACACAGCAGCGAAATGAGTTTGCTGTTACGGCTGGCTTTAATGATTCGATAATGGAAGTCGAAATCGCCGTGTTGATGAAAGTAGGAAGAACCCTCGACTTCATCGATATGTTGGGAATGTGTCGACAATAATCCTTCAAGCCCGATAAGCTCTTCTTGTGTGATATGTCGCGCTGCTAAGCGAGCCGCCATGCCTTCCAGTGCCTCTCGCACCGCGTACAACTCGAGTAGTTTGTCTGCCGAAAAAGTAATAACTCGAGCCCCTACATGAGGAATGCGTTCAATCAAGCCAAGCCCTTCAACACGCATTATAGCTTCACGTAATGGGCCTCGGCTTACCTCAAAGCGTTTAGCCAGTTCAGGCTCCGAAATCTTATTGCCAGGAACTAATTCGCCGCTAACAATCGCCTCGACGAGATACTCAGTGAGGTTTTCTGATTTAGTGTTCTCTTTATCGCTGACACGTGTTTTCGTGTTTGCACTTAAGCTGAGATCTTTTATCGCAGTATTCATATTCACGCTGCTCACTTCTGATTGCTGAACCTTAATTGTCAACAATTCCATAACATGAACATAAAATACACGAACAAATTGTCGACAATCAAGCCAATTGTCGACAGTTTAGACTAAGGTAGTACTTTCTATAGGCGATAAAAACTTACTTAAAAGGACACTAAAAACAATTCAACCACTTGTTATTTATCGATTTAAGCAAAGAAAGAGCCGCTAAACCCTTCCCTACCCTGAAATCACTCGAAACCAATGTGTCGACAACTTATAGACAGACTTGACAAACGCAGAGCACTTTGTGTCGATCTACCTGTTCACCGATAAACAGATATAAAAAAGGCGCACTCATGTGCGCCTTTCATTCATAGACCCCGTTCTAACAAGCCACCTTTACTCAAGCAATCTGACGAGTAACATCTAGGTATTTGCTGATATCAACGAAATCAATTTGTTCCGGCTTCAGATACTCTTCTGCATAACGCAGGTGAGTGCCGCTGGTTAAGAACAATCTAAACAGTTCGATATCGAGATGCTCGTCCAATGCCATTTTATACATGATGTCGACAGCAACACTGATTGGCTTAGCCTTCTTATAAGGCCTATCTGCAGCGGTTAATGCCTCAAAAATATCAGAGATCACCAGAATACGTTCTGGGATTGAGAGGTCATCACCAGTCAGCTTCCTTGGATACCCTGTACCTTTAAGTGTTTCATGGTGAGTTGAAGCGTAACGAGGAACACGACTTAGCTCTTTCGGGAATGGCAGGTTCTCAAGCATCTTAATCGTGCCAAGCATGTGCTCGTTTATCTTAAATCTATCTTCAGCAGTCAACGTGCCGCGTGCAATACTCAGATTGTAGACTTCGCCTAGGTTGTATAAGTGCTCAGGCACATCCATTTTAATTTGATGTTTCGGGTCAAATTCTAACGGCCTATCTCTTTTCACTATGTGCTCTGGCTTATCACTCAAAAGTGGTTCTGTGGCTGGTAAACTTGAACTCGGCTCTCGATTCATTGCCTCTATCGGTGATAGACCAAGTTGATCATCAAAGTGACGCGTCCAGGTCGTCTCAGCTATCGAGCGAATACGAGTGACTTTGTCATCACTCATGAACTCACCACCAACGTTCGACGTAGCGATAAAGGCAAAGTCATCTTGTAGCTGCTGCTTCGTTGCCGTAAGTTCATCGGCTATCAGTTGCGTTGATAGCGAACCATCAAGTTGTTTTCTCAAAGCGGTGATTTCCGCATCACGCCAAAGTACTTCAAATCGAGTTCTCACCTCGTGGATTCGGTTGTAGTTCGCTTCTAACTTCGTACCTTTATCGACGATGTGTTCCGGTGTCGTGATCTTGCCACAATCATGAAGCCAAGCCGCAATTCTAAACTCACGGCGTTCGTCATCATTTTTAAACTCAAAGTCTTTGAAGTGCTCAGACTGCGATTGTTCCGCCGCGTCAGCCAGCATCAAGCCGAGTTCTGGTACACGATTACAATGCCCTGCCGTATAAGCGGACTTATCATCGATCGCTTGAGCGATGAGCTTGATAAACGACTCAACAAACGCCTCTTGCATCTGTTCATGTCGTTTAATCTCCATAGCCATATCTTTTACAGCAACAGATAATTCCCACACTTCTTTGATTCGAGTATCAAGAATTGTCACGTTGTCATAATCACGCAGCTTAACCTTATGAGTCTCTTCCTCTAATTGGCGAATTGGATGCACTATCGGCGCACCAAAAACCCAAGCAATAGGCAACGTCAAACTCATCAGTAACACCGTTACACCAACAGAGGTTGCTAGACGTTTATTGACTGTACTGAAGACTTCAGATTCGGGAATCAATACCGCAAAATACTCAGAGTAGTGTTCGCCCGTGTCTATTTTCTTTAAATAGAGATGCTTGATCTCGCCATTCAACTCTACCCTTACCATACTGCCTTCAACCGTTGCTTCCTTAGTCAAATCATAAAGTTCAGTATAAGGAACCGTCGTATTCGTATTAAAGCCGGTATCATGCAGCCACTTTTTCGCTAAGGCATCAAGTTGTTCACCACTTAACTTACTGATAGCTTGATCAATGATTGGGAGCAATTGTTTATGCTTGCTCTGCAGCACCAAATGGAATTGGTTTGAGTAGTTCTGTTTTAGATCTTCTAGAGTCCCATTGACAACAAGGCCTGGCTGGAAAAACCTATCTAATGCAAACGAGAGTACGGGTTCTGCTTCTAAGAAAGCAAAGTTCTCTTCGCTTTCAATTGAATTAAATGCAGACTCTAGGTTTTCAAATTCAACTAAATCAATGTTCGGAAAATCCTCTCTCAACTTAGGAATAATTGACCACCCAGATAAAATGGCAACTTTTTTACCCTCAAGCTCGGCATAATTAGTGACAACCTTCGCGCCGACCCTTGTCACGATAGAAAGTGGCAATTCATAAATTGGAGTCGTGTATAGGCCATCTATGCCATTATTTTTATAATGTTGAACCGATTGCAGGCCATCAATACTTCCTTCTTGAAACTTACTGACAAGCTCGCCCCAAGAGAAACCATTAACAAATTCAAACCTGATCCCTGTCATCTCACCAATCATTTTAAGAAGGTCTATCGCATAGCCGTTTGGTTTTCCCGCCACTGAAAAGTCCATCGGCCCCCAATCATTTTGATTAGACACTAACAGCGGAGGGGTATCGTTAATCAAGGCTTGCTGCTCAGACGATAGCATCAATGTTGATACATCAAACTCCGATTCCTGATTGTTAACCTTGAGGTTAGACGCAATAATATTACCCGATTTCGAATATAAGAAAGACTCAACCTTACTGTCTTCTGCTAAGCCAAGCGCCGTACCTGATAGTTTGCTAGCTAAAGAAGACAACACAATATCAATACCAATCACATGTTGAACTTCAGATTCGATTTTCGAATCAAACGCTAAAGAATAAGTTTGCCCGGTAATTTGTAAATGCTGGAAAAGATATGGCTGAGTTTTTTCGACCGACTGAACATTGGCAGAAACATACCAAGGCCTAGTAGTTGGAAGGTAGTTGCTCTGCTCCGTAGTTGAGTTTCTTAGCGCAAACTCTTGGTCAAAATATTTCGTCGTACGGACGCGCTCCTCCCCTATATTATGAATCTCAACCACAACCCAACGGTCCGTTTGTTGTGCACCGATTTTTTCTCTAACGACAGGGGCAGATTCTAGATTAATAATTTGGAAGAAGTTTTCATTAGACGAGCCAATGTAAATACTATAAAAGAGAGGGTTATCTTTAATTGCTTCTGAAAGAATAGTACGCGACTCTTCTTTCGATATTTTGTTACTTATAGAACGTTTCACTGAAGAAAGTAAACGCGCCGTATTGGCTGCGTCAGAATCAACCGCGCCGATATAGTTACTCAGCTCTTGGGACACCATCGTCAACTTTGATAGGGTATTCTCAGTCGCCATTTTTTTACTGAAGTAATATTGCAGTGAAACCGCAACAACAGCGGTAAGAAATGTCGCGAGTAAAAACATTCCTCCAACAGTAAATCGTAACGAAATTTTTTTGTCTGTCATTATTCGATCCTTGAATAACCACTAGCTCAGAAATGTAACGTGCCAGCTATAATCATATTATTACAGTAGCACTGCACACCTAGCAACATATTATTCTATATATTAAAGAGCGCCTCTCCATATCACTCTTTGTGTCGCAATAAGTACCCTCTTTAATGATACACAGCAGTATAAGCGACCAACAGTCAAAAGAATTGTTCACATAAACTCAAGAAAAACCTAGTTATTATTGCTAGAAGAATCCTACAGCCACCTCCCCGCGAACTTTATGAACAATATTAATCCAATGTTCTTTATTCTCAATATCACCGCATTACAGACATTTCGTTAACACACCGTTAACTTTAACGTCATCTACTAAGCAATATCCTACTCATCTGTTTAGTAGCTGGAAATAAAACATAAGTTTCTCTCCATTGAAGAGATCCCCTACATAAGGAACGTGAACCATGTTCAAGGCACTGAAACCTACTCTTGCGGCTTCTATTATCGCAGCAACCTTTTCTTTCAACACTTTTGCTGCTGACGTAGAAAAAATCCACTTCCTAATCCCTGGCGGCGCTGGTGGCGGTTGGGATATGACGGCTCGTGGTACGGGTGATGTATTGGTGAAATCAGACATCGTAGAAAATGTCTCTTTCCAAAACCTTTCTGGTGGCGGCGGCGGTAAAGCGATTGCTCACCTAATCGAAACAGCACAACGCCAAGAAGACACGCTAATGGTGAACTCAACGCCTATCGTTGTTCGTTCACTAACAGGTATCTTCCCTCAATCTTTCCGTGACCTAACTCCGGTAGCAGCAACCATTGCCGATTACGGCGCAATCGTCGCTCCTGCGGATTCTAAGTACGACACTTGGGAAGACGTCGTTAAAGAGTTCGAAACCAACCCACGTAAAGTGAAGATTGCTGGCGGTTCAGCTCGTGGCAGCATGGACCACCTTGTAGTAGCGGCAGCGTTCAAAGGCGAAGGTTTTGATGCGAAGAAAGTACGTTACATTGCCTACGATGCTGGCGGTAAAGCGATGGCGGCACTGCTTTCTGGCGAAACACAGCTGCTTTCAACGGGCCTTGGTGAAGTACTAGAGATGTCTAAATCTGGCCAAGTAAAAGTGCTTGCTGTGACGGCTCCAAAGCGTCTTGACGCTGCGCCTAACATCCCAACACTGACTGAATACGGCAACGAGACAGTATTTGCTAACTGGCGTGGTTTCTTTGCGGCACCGGGTACAAGCCAAGCAAAAATCGACGAGTGGAACGAAGCTCTTGGCAAAATGTACAAAACCGATGAGTGGCAAGTGGTTCGTGACCGTAACGGTTGGATCGACAACTACAAAGCTGACAAAGATTTTTACGCCTTCCTAGAAGACCAAGAAAAACAGATGGGCGATCTAATGCGTGAGCTTGGTTTCTTGAAGTAACCAACAACCATAGAGGGCTTATGTGCCCTCTTACTCTTTCCTGTTTCGCCGTACATGAGTTAACTAAAACTCCTTTGTTTATTCGTAGTGTATTGCTAAAGCTTGCTGATTCGTTGTAGAGGCAAGTGGCTTAACCAAGTCATGTAATTCGCTCACCTTTGGTTAGTGATCCCAGACATTCTTCATTAACTCGCTCATGTGCGGCTTTTTTACTTTTTATACCACCCCAAATGGAGTTGGATATGTCGGACTTACCAACCAAATTTCTGAGTAAGGAATCTTTGCTTTCGAAGGATCGCATCGGAGCCATGATCTTTATGCTAGCGAGCTTGTGCTACGGCTATCAAACCACGCTGATTCCTCTGTTCCCCGGTGACGAGTACGAACCCTTCACAGCAAGAACCTTACCTACCCTGTTGACGTTTATCGGCATTGGCCTTTCGTTGATCCTGCTAATAACAGGACAACCGGATAAGAAAGTCACATGTGACACAACACCGCTAAACTGGAAACTGCTGATTGGCTTCTTGGTGTTAATGGCACTGTACGGTGTTGGACTGACTTATCTTGGCTTTGTTTTAGCAACCAGCTTCTTCTTACTTGCAGGCTTTTACCTACTGGGTGAGCGCCGCAAAGCTGTCTTATTTGGCGCGTCGTTTCCTTTCGTTATCGCGTTCTTTCTTTTATTAACTCAAGGCTTAGATATCTACCTAGAGCCGGGGTTAATCTTCACTCTTTGGTAGGGATAACATTATGTTAGACGGAATTTTACAAGGACTTTCGACCGCCGTGATGCCAATGAACATCATGATGGTAATTGTTGGCTGTTTTGTTGGTACCTTTATTGGGATGCTACCGGGACTCGGTCCAATTTCAGCAATCGCGTTGATGATCCCGATTACATACGGCCTAGACCCTTCTTCTGGCCTAATCTTGATGGCTGGTGTGTACTATGGCGCTGTATTTGGTGGCTCGACGTCATCAATATTAATCAACGCTCCAGGTTGTTCTTCAACGGTAGTAACCGCATTTGATGGCTACCCGATGGCACAAAAAGGCCAAGCGGGTAAAGCACTTGCACTCGCGGCTTACTCTTCTTTCACTGGTGGCACACTTTCGGCAATCATGCTTTTGATTGCGGCTCCGGCTTTAGCCAGCGTGTCATTGAGCTTCCAGTCTTCAGACTACTTCGCATTGATGTTGTTAGGTTTATCGGCAGTAGCGGCGTTTGCGGGCCCAGGTCAGGTAATCAAGGCATGGATGATGACCATTCTTGGTTTGATGCTGTCTACTGTTGGCATCGACAAAGGCGTTGGTGTTGAGCGTTTCACGTTTGGTCTAACAGACCTGATGGATGGCTTTAGTTTCCTACTTCTTGCTATGGCAACCTTCGCTTTAGGTGAGACTTTAATGGGTATTCTAAAACCAGAGCAAGACACCAGCGCGGAAGAAAGCCAAAAGATGTCGGATATTGGTAGCATGAAGGTCACCAAAGAAGAGTTCAAAGAAGTGGCACCAGTTTCAATTCGATCTTCTATTCTCGGTTTCTTTACCGGTGTTCTACCGGGCGCAGGTGCCACTATTGCGGCATTCCTAAGTTACGGTATGGAGCGTAGCCTCGCGCCAAAAGACAAGCAGAAAGAGTTCGGTAAAGGCAGTATCCGTGGTCTTGTTGCTCCTGAATCAGCAAACAACGCCGCTTCAAGTGGTTCATTCGTTCCGCTACTAACGCTGGGTATTCCGGGCTCTGGTACAACTGCGATTATGCTTGGTGCATTGATTGCCTACGGTATTCAGCCTGGTCCTCGCTTGTTCGTTGAACACCCAGATGTATTTTGGTCAGTCATCATCTCTATGTACTTTGGCAACATCGTACTGGTTATCTTGAACCTGCCTTTAATCCCTTATATTTCTAAACTGCTAGCGGTACCTAGAACGGTTCTACTGCCAATGATTATCTTCTTCTCAATCACTGGCGTGTACTTGGTGTCATTCAACACGATGGACGTATTTGTGATGCTACTGGTAGCGATGGCTGCGATAGCATTAAGGCTAGCCAACTTCCCATTGGCACCATTACTGTTAGGCTTCATATTGGGCGGCTTGATGGAAGAGAACTTAAGACGAGCATTGATGATCAGCGATGGTGAGTTGAACTTCTTATGGGAACGCCCTATTACGATGACCTTCACTATTCTGGCGGTATTGGTGCTGTCTAGCCCGATTCTAGTGAAACTATTTAAGAGTTTTAGAGCGAAGCCAGTAGAAGTGTAAAGCTTTATCGAATCAACTAAACCTCAACGAAAGGAGCCATTGGCTCCTTTTTTCATTTAAAGCCTCAATTAAAACCAGCGGTTAAAGATGGTAGCAAACTCACAAACCTATCTTTACAACACACATGGCGCTGATATTCATAACAAATTCAAGTAAGGTAACCAGTTAGTTAACGTATTGGATTCTAAAACTATGGATTGGTTGATTCTATTCTTATCAGGGGTGGTTGGCGGTGTGCTTAACTCCATTGCGGGTGGCGGCAGCTTCATCACTTTCCCTGCTTTGTTATTTGCTGGCGTTCCACCAATAGCAGCCAACGCGACCAATACCTTTGCTTCGTGTGCAGGATACATTAGCGGAGCCTACGCTCTGCGCCACGAAATTCAATCTGGTACTAAGCAGCTAAAACTGACTATAGCTTTATGTGTGATTGGCGGTGGTATCGGGGCATTTTTACTGCTGCACACACCAGAAGCTCTGTTCACTCAATCTGTCCCTTGGCTGTTGCTGTATGCTGCTCTGCTTTTCACGTTTGGCGGCACGCTCAATAAATGGCTTAAACAAGCTACAGCAAAACATAAGCACGCCACTAGCGCAGGCGCATTCTTTTCCGCTTTATTACTTTTGATTGTCTGTATCTACGGTGGGTATTTTAATGCAGGTTTGGGCATTGTGACATTGAGCTATTTGGCGCTGGCTGGTTACACCAACATCAACGTGATGAATGGCATCAAACTGCTCGTGTCCGCGTGTGCTTCCCTCGCAGCGATCGTGTTTTTTATCGTAAATGGTTCGATTAATTGGCCGTCTGGCATGGCTGTATTATTGGGTACATTGGTTGGTGGTTATTATTCAGCAAAAGTCTCTCGCCGCATCCCACAACAATATGTTCGTAATACAGTGATCATCGCGAGTTTCTTAATCACCGCTTACTTTTTCTATAATAACTAGGTTTTATGCTAAGTCGGTTTGACACTAATTAAACCCGAAACTGAATCTAATTCTAACTGGAAAACACAGCGGGAAAGCTGACTCTCGCATTACCTATCTCGCTATTTTATTACTTATAAAATAACCGTGTCGATATGTGTGAGACGAGTCCTTTAATTAGTAAATTTGATAACAATTTAGACTGTTTTTTAGCCTTTATTTTTCCAAGGGTGGGATACTTCTCCTGTCGAAAGTGAGACTTCATTAGGAGGCGTTATGAACATTAAACTCGGTCATGTCATGTCATCAAGTCGACTCATTTGCTTTGTCGCTTTTCTTGCTGCCACATTCGCGTGGATCCTAAAAATGCCCGCTCTGTTTTCTGTGTCAGCGCTATTCTTACTTATCAGAGCAATCGTTTATGTCACCGATCTTTGGAAGAATCAAAGAAAGAACCGCGAAGCTTAGCCATTTACGGTTTAAATCGAACGAATTAAAAAAGGAGCTCATAGGCTCCTTTTGTGTTTTTCGCTTATCTAATTAGCCGTGCTAATCGCCGACGCCTTATTTAGCGACGGTTCTTTCTAGCGACGTCTTCTTGTTAACGACGGAAATTACGACCGTTACCGCCACGGCGCTCTTTAAATGCAGACGCAGCTTTAGCTTGAGAGGCATGGATAGACTCAACCGTTAGTTCCATCGGCTCACGAGGCTCTAGCCCATGGCGGAATGTACGTGAACGCGGAGGCATCTGGTATTCGATGTCCGATGCTTTAGGCATGCGCTTGAAACGGTAAAGGTAGAAGTTTTCAACCTTCTCACGAGCCCATTCGGTTTTCTTCAGGTATTTAACTGCGCTTGCCACTGTAGGCTTAGTGTTAAAGCAGTTCATACGCATTGCCGCATCTAAAATTTCCCAACCATAATGATCCACTAATTCAGTGATCATGGTTTCAAGCTTTAAGCCGTGTAGCGGGTTATTTTGTTGCAGTTCGATTCTTTCTTCTTCAGTCATAACATTACCTTTTTCAAGGCAACTAAAGGCCTTGAATTTACTCTAGAACACCGTCATCACTGACCATTTCTAGCTCAATCACTTGGGCATTACATCCATTGCCCTTATTTATGCCTTTATGATGGCATAAAGCATACTCGTTATCCTATTTATCTTTGAAATTAATTTCGAATTGGTCACTTAATACCCTACCTTAGCTCGCTATACAGACTAAGACATTCTGTGAACAAAATTTCCCCTTAAAGATTATGAGACTGGTTTAACTTAACAAAACCTACGGTAACCGTATGCAAAAGCCATATATTTAGTGATGACATTAAAGTTTTTCAGTACGCAGTATTACATTTTAATAACACAGTGCTATGGTTTTATTGAATATCGAAACGGTAAAAAACCCGATTAAACAGTAGCATAATTATAATTAAAGGTTGGCTTGCCACATGTTTGACTACTCCCATTTCAGTAGAGCAGCGGCCCAAGACAAAGACATCGTCGCCATAGTCGATGATCTCTTCTAGCTAGCTCGTGAACACTACCCCATATTATCTCGGCTATCCGTGGTGCTGTGCAGTGAAAATAAAGCATCGAATTATTTTGTATCGGATTCACTGTGCCAAAACGCCAAGCATCATTACATCGAACAGGAGATCAAACCCAACTCTGCGTTGAGTCGTCTGGCTGAATCATTGGAAACAAGAATTGTTGATGACCTCTCTTTGATGAATCCGACTAAACAAATCTCTCATCTACTCGAGCTTGGTCACCAAAGTAGCTATACCACTCCAATCCACTACCAAGAGAGTAACCTTGGGTTCGTTTTCATCAACGCCTCATGCACTGACTTTTTTGCTAAGCAGACAATACAAAGCGACATCGCCTACCTCACCCAAGCGATTTCGAACCTGTTTGTGCAACTCTTCGAACGCCAGAGACATTTTCAGTCCTCATTAGCCATCGCCCTAAACATGGGGCACGCACGCGATCCTGAAACCAAAGAGCATCTGATTCGCATGGGAAAATACAGCGAACAGCTCGCACGTACGCTTTCGCACAGTAACAATGAGATTACCCACCAATTCGTTCACCGCATTCGCTTGTATGCCCCGTTTCACGACATAGGGAAGTACCGAATCCCAGACAAAGTGCTCTTCAGTACTGAGCGTTTTTCGGAAGAAGAAAGAAACATCATGAACAATCACACGATATATGGCGAAGAGATGATTGATGACGTGGTTGCCCTTTCCCACCACAGCTCAATGTGTAGCGAAGAAGTTCAGTTCATCAAGAATATTGTACGTCACCATCATGAACGGTTTGATGGCTCAGGGTTGCCAGATGCGCTCGTTGGAGAAGCGATTCCACTGGAGGCAAGAATTGTAACGCTAGCGGATGTGTTCGATGCTTTACTGAGTAAACGAGCTTATAAACACGCATGGTCAGCATCTAAGGTAATGGACTACATTGAAGCGCATACAGGGTTGATGTTTGATCCAGAGTGCGTCTCTGCGCTGAAGCAAAACCTTGATTACTTCATGTCGATACGAGAGCAATACAGTGATATGCAAAGTCCACAAGCTGCACTCGCTTAACGGGTTGTATTAAATTTGCTGTCTGTGACTCTCTTGCAGAACCAACAAAAAAGGATGCCAGTTGGCATCCTTTTGTTTTCTAGTTTACAGCTAATAAGAACAACAAGGTTCTTAACTGATTCTAACTAACGATTATACGTCGTAAGTTGTAGAAGCAGTATCGCCGCCTGTACCAGTCCAGTTTGTGTGGAAGAATTCACCACGTGGACGGTCAGTACGCTCGTAAGTGTGAGCACCGAAGTAGTCACGTTGAGCTTGAAGCAGGTTCGCTGGTAGACGTGCAGTTGTGTAACCGTCTAGGAAAGATAGCGCAGAAATCGTACATGGCATTGGGATACCAGACTCTAGAGATTTCGCTGCTACTTTACGCCATGCCACTAGGCTGCCTTGTAGGATGTTTTTGAAGTACTCGTCAGAACCTAGGAACGCGATGTCTGGGTTTGCTTCGTACGCATCACGTATGTTGCCTAGGAATGCAGAACGGATGATACAACCACCACGCCACATTAGCGCTACGTTACCGTAGTTTAGGTCCCAGCCGTTTTCGTTCGACGCTTCACGCATTAGCATGAAACCTTGAGCGTAAGAGATGATCTTAGAAGCCAGTAGAGCTTGACGTAGTGCATCAACCCACTCTTGCTTGTCGCCTTCAACTGGAGTGATTGTCTTCTCAAACAAAGCTTCAGCTTCAACACGTTGGTCTTTAAGAGCAGACAGGCAACGAGAGAAAACAGACTCAGAGATTAGAGTCAGTGGGATACCTAGGTCTAGTGCGTTGATACCCGTCCACTTACCCGTACCTTTTTGGCCTGCAGTGTCTAGGATCTTCTCAACTAGCGCTTCACCGTCTTCATCTTTGTAGCCAAGGATGTCAGCAGTGATTTCAACTAGGTAGCTGTCTAGCTCAGTCTTGTTCCAGTCAGCGAATACTGCTTGCATCTCGTCAGCAGACATACCTAGGCCATCTTTCATGAACTGGTATGCTTCAGTGATAAGCTGCATGTCACCGTATTCGATGCCGTTGTGTACCATCTTAACGAAGTGACCAGCACCGTCGTTACCAACCCAGTCACAACAAGGCTCACCAGCGTCAGTTTTTGCAGAGATACCTTGGAAGATTGGCTTAACCGCTTCCCAAGCTTCAGCCGCGCCGCCTGGCATGATTGAGGGACCGAAACGAGCACCTTCTTCACCACCAGATACACCAGTACCGATGAAGTGGATGCCTTTCTCACGACAATGCACTACACGACGGTTAGTGTCTGGGTAGTTAGTGTTACCACCATCAATGATGATGTCGCCTTCGTCTAGAAGTGGGATTAGGTTTTCGATGAACGTGTCTACAACGTCACCAGCACGAACCATAAGCATCACTTTACGTGGCGCTTCTAGCTTCTCAACTAGCTCTTCTAGAGAGTAAGCACCAACAATGTTAGTACCTTTAGCTGGGCCTTCTAGGAACTCGTCTACTTTAGCAGCAGTACGGTTATGAGCCACAACTTTGAAGCCGTGGTCGTTCATGTTTAGGATAAGGTTCTGACCCATTACTGCTAGGCCAATTACACCGATATCACCTTTCATTATTTTATCTCCTTGCGGCTATTCGCACTTATGCGATAGCACTTGCTGCATTTGAATCTAGGAACCACTCTGTTTCGCCAGTTTTAGACTGGATTTTCGCTGCCGGGTAAGGCAGTTCTGAAGCAGGAGTTGTATGAATTTCTTTAACGATCTCAACTTTACCTGCACCCAGTACTAGGTAGCTGATTCGTTTTGCTGCTTCTAAAACTTTCGCTGTTTTAGAAACACGGATTTGACCAGACTCAGGGTGAGAAGCTAATACAGATAGGTTCTCATCTTGGTAGTTGGTTGCACCTGGGAATAGTGAAGCTGTGTGGCCGTCTGCGCCAACACCAAGCAGAATCCAATCGAATACAGGCGTGCCGTTTTCTGTTGGGATTACGTCTGCCATCTCTTTTGCGAAACGCTCTGCTTCTGCTTTTGGTTCATCTTCACCTCGGATGCGGTGGATGTTTTCAGCAGGAAGGTTTACTTGAGTAAACTCTTTTAGTTTTGAAAATAAGAGCGCGTTTGCTTCACCGAAATTGCTTTCAGCGTCGTCTGGTACAACGCAACGTTCGTCGCCCCACCAGAAGTGAAGGTTATTCCATTGAATACCTTCCGCGTATGGCGCCTGTGCTAAAAGTTTGAAAAGCATTTTTGGCGTGCTGCCACCAGACAGTGAAATGTGAACAGGTTTGCCCTGCTCGCTGTATGCTTTCATTTCATTTGCTAGGTTTTCAACAACCAGTTCAGGCGTTGCAAAGATCTTGTGATTGATCATAGTTCGCAGTAATCCGTGTCTGTTAAGTTTTTGCATGGGAAACGCCATGCGCGGCCATCACGTTGCAGAAGTTCATCTGCTTCCTGTGGGCCCCAAGTACCACAAGCATAGCCAAACAGTGCTTGAGGATCTTGCTTGAAGTCTAAGATTGGTTGAACGTACTTCCAACATGCTTCTACCGCATCGGTACGTGCAAACAGAGTCGCATCACCGTTCAGTGCATCAAGAAGAAGACGCTCATAAGCCGTCAGCATCTGAGTTTCAGGCAAGTCAGAGTAAGAGAAGTTCATTTTCACTTCTTTTGCTTTGAAGCCTGCGCCCGGCTCTTTCAAACCAAAGCTCATCTGAATTCCTTCATCCGGTTGGATGCGGATAATCAGCTTGTTCTCTGGTGCATCTTGACCAAATACTGGGTGTGGCGTGTTCTTAAAGTGAATCACGATTTCAGTCACACGTGTTGGTAAGCGTTTACCTGTACGTACGTAGAAAGGAACACCATTCCAACGCCAGTTATTGATGTGAGCTTTCAAGCCGATGTAAGTCTCGGTACGAGAATCATCCGCTACACCATGCTCTTCACGGTAACCTAGTAGGTGCTGACCACGAACATCTGATGCTGTGTACTGACCTAATACTAAGTCTTTACGCAGATCATCTTCTTCTAATGGTTTCAGACACTGAAGCACTTTAACCACTTCATCACGAATAGAATCAGCGTTAATTTGTGCAGGCGGCTCCATACCTACCATCGCTAGCACTTGCAGCAGGTGGTTTTGGAACATGTCGCGAACTGCGCCAGAACCGTCGTAGTATCCGCCACGCTCTTCAACGCCAAGGAACTCAGCACCTGTGATTTCAACGTATTCAATGAAGTTACGGTTCCACAGTGGTTCAAACATCGCGTTTGAGAAACGAAGCACTAGAAGGTTTTGAACCGTCTCTTTACCAAGGTAATGGTCGATACGGTAGATCTGGTGTTCTTGGAAGTGATGATGGATCTCTTCATCCAACGCTTGAGCTGATGCTAAGTCGTAACCAAATGGTTTTTCGATGATCAGACGACGCCAGCCGTTCGATTCATCGTTAAGGCCATGCGCAGCAAGGTTTGCTGGAATCACACCGTATAGGCTTGGCGGGGTTGCCAAGTAGAACAATGTGTTATGGTTTTCGAATTGGTAGTCTTGCTCAAGCTTGTCTAGACGTTGTGCTAAACGAGCATAGTCGTCTACATCTGAAGTATTGATCGCTTGGTAATGCAGATGTTCAATAAATGCATTCAGCGTCTCTGGTTCAGTTTTTTCCATTTCCTGAAGAGACTTCTTCAGCTTCTCACGGTAAGACTCATCGCTGTACTCAGTACGGCTCACTCCAAGAATCGCAAAGGATTCTGGTAGTTGATTGCTAGCATACAGGTGGTATAGAGCAGGAATTAACTTGCGGTAAGTTAGATCTCCCGACGCACCAAAAATAACGATGCTGCTGTTTTCAGGTATTACCATCATCTTTCCTATAAAAACAAGGTTTTTAGTATTCGCCAAAGGTATCAGCGACATACGAAAATAGATAATAGGTCTTAACTATTACATCAATAGTAAGCGCCTATTAAATTTGAGAATGCGTTTGGTAAACGAGGGTGAAAGCTATCACCTCTATTCGGGACAGTATTGTCTATGACTATTTGATTTACATCAACCACTGTGAAAGCAATCGATTAAATATTGACTCATTTCGAACAAATTCTAATCGATAGTTCCGTTCATTTGACCCGAGGGAGAAGCAAATCGGCATTCTCAAACAGTGTAGTCAAGAAAGAACGGTATCTGGTCGGTGGAGTGAGCAATAGGAAAGGGAGAAAAAGGTAAAACCAGCTTATTCAACTGGCTTTATATTTATTTTGATGGTGTCGTGTTTATCTTTGCGCTTTGTTGTAGCAGCGCTCCGGACGCCCCACGGTACCGTAATTTAAGTCTGCGACTAACTCACCAGTGGTAATCAAAAATTCTAAATAGCGTCTAGCGGTGGTTCGGCTAGCACCAATTCGTTCTCCGGCTTCATCGGCGGTAATATTAACGGCATCAGCTTGTTGAAAAATGGCTCTGATCTTATCCAACGTTACGCCATCAATGCCTTTGGGTAAGGTGGATACTTTTCCAGAGTCCGCTTTGGCATTGGCTTGCAGCATCTTATCAACCAAACCTTGATTCAAATCCGACACACTTTCAAACTCTTGCTGTTGAGATTGATACTTTTTCAGCGCCGCTTCCAAACGAGGGAACATTACTGGTTTCAATAGATAATCGACCACCCCACCACGCATTGCTTGCTGCAGCGTATCGACATCCCGAGCAGCAGTAATCAAGATAACGTCGCAGCCTTGATTGCTCCCTCTTACGTGATTAAGAATATCGAGCCCACACCCGTCCGGCAGATACACATCCAATAACACCAAATTCGGTTTTAAGATGTCCAGTTGCATGAGCGCTTCAGACTGTGTAGTGGCAATGCCGACCACGTCAAAGCCACCCATCTGTTCTAAATAACGATGGTGTAGCTCTGCAATCGCAATATCATCCTCAATGACCATGACTCTCGTGATTGCGTTCATTTATGTTCTTCCTTTAACCATGCTTTTTCCGTCACGATGATCTTCACAAGATCGCTTCGTGCTTAATTATTATTGTTCTTCTTTTGGCAGATAAACCGTCATTCGCGTGCCAAAATCGTGGTTGTCGACCATTTCAAGCTGCCCTTGATATCGGTCTGCCAACTGCTTTATCAGATACAAACCCACACCACGATTTTGCTTCGCTTTGCTCGATACGCCTTTTTCGGTAAGTGCTTTGGTTGCCAACTCTTTCGGCAAACCACACCCTTTGTCTTCTACTTCTACGATAATTTCATTACCAAAATCACTGATTGAAACTTCAATAACCCGACGCGCTGGCGCAATTTGACCCTCTTGCTTAATCGCCGTCATGGTGGCGTCAAAGGCGTTATCAATCAGGTTGCCAAGAATTGTGACAACGTCATCCGCGTTTAACCAGCTAGGCAGAGCTTCAAGCCTTGAGCCTTCTTCAACTTTAAGCTCTAAACCAATTTCTCGCGCGCGCTCCGTCTTCCCAAGGAGCATACCTGCAATGAGCGGGTCTTTAACGGTTTCACGCAAGAACTCGATCAAGCTTTGATAGTGCGCGGTTTCTTGGCCAATCAGTTGCTGTACTGAATCCAACTCGCCCATCTGGATCAAGCCGCTAATGGTGTTGAGCTTGTTTTGATGCTCATGGGTTTGTGAACGCAGTAGATCTGCATATTCTTTGGTTTGTGAGAGCTGGTCTGTTAAATCGTTGATTTCATCGCGTAATCGGAAACTCGATACCGCCCCGACCACCTCACCAGCCACTATAATCGGGCTGCGGTTGGCAATAATTCGCTTATTGTTCAAATACAATTCAACATCGTGGTCGGTGTCGCCGGTTGATAGCAGTTGTTCTAAATCACTGCCTGGCAATACATCAGAAAGGCGCTGTTGATTGAGTGCTTTATCCCTGTCTATCGATAAAATATCGCAGGCACTCTTATTAATTGAACGTAAAATGCCGTGCTTATCGATGCTCAGAATGCCCTCTTTCACGGTACTCATGGTTACATCTAGCTCAACATACAACCGGCCTATCTCTTCAGGCTCAAAGCCCAAAATAGCGCGTTGAAAACGGCGAGATACATAACTCGAAATCAAAGCGTTGACCGCAACCACCAGCAACGCCATCACAATCAAAAAGGCTAAGTAAGGTTCGATTCGATCTTGCAACGAATCCAATAAGTAACCAACTGACACCACACCAATAACGGTACCTTGGGTGTCTTTTACCGCGGATTTACCACGAACTGAAAAACCCAGCGATCCTTTGGCTGTCGACACATAAGACTCGCCCAATACCAATGCTTTTTGGTTATCGCCACCACGCATGGGTTTACCGAGCCTGTCATCATAAGGGTGAATCAGGCGGATACCTTTATCATCTCCAACAACGATAAACGCCGCGCCAATGAGCTGAGTAAGGTTACGAAATTTAACTTGGGTTTCTTCAGACAAAACGTAGGGAACGCCATTAGGGTCCAACGTTCCATTTTCTTGAATAATGCTGGTGACAAGCGGCGATTCAGATAGAAATTCAGCAACACCTAACGCTTTCAAACCCATCTCTTGTTCTTGAGATTGTTTGATGTAGTAAAAACCAGCAGCTGCAAGAATCAAAAGTTCAACGAGGCCAGTGACCGTCATGATAATCAGTAACCTTTTACGGAAACTGATACTGCTCCATTTCATATTCCACCGTCCCTAGTGTTAGACGATCAATGTTAACACCAAGTTAATCGCATGACCTTTCTAGGGACGTGAATTTGTGACTGCTACTCAACTAAATAATTGAGCAGATTGTTAATTGATAATCCTTTACGTTGTTCATCTCGATTAATCGTTCATTTTTAGGACTGATTAGCTTAAAAACCAAAATAAACGAATAAATATTGAGCTAGATCACTAAGCTTTTAGGTGTTTTTTAGGTTGTTTAAAATAAATACAATTATAATGGTTGCATATGAAGAAGTTTATTGTTGCTAAGCCATAGGTCATGATTTTCAGACCGCGCTTTGAATCGAAACTTCGATTAACAAAATAGCAACAACCCTTCGCTCGCTGGACGTATCTATAACTAAAAGTTGCACGCTCGCCGTTACGAATGATGAACAAACGGATTAAGTATTCTCCCCTATTCATCCATCGCTATTTCAAACTCGGCTAGCCAGACAACGAAGAGGTGACTGATAAAAGCATCACCCAATAATAAAACATTGATGAGCAGGAAGTATCGATCAGTGGCCAGTGGCAACGTCCAATAGAAACAGGATAACAAACATAACGTATAAACATTGTTGAAAAGGAAACAAGGCAATGAAACGCGATAACTTTGGAATTTGTCTTACTAAGACTATGCTGTTCAAACACTTACAATCGACTTTTACTCACGTAAGAGCCTATGAGAAAGATGGCACCTCCCCACTCGATCTCAAGGTATTGTTAGCATTCCCGCAAATGTCAGGGAGAGATTTATTACAAACAATGCAAGGTTCAAGACAATTGGTATGGCGCGCCGATCACCATTGTCCTAGCTTTAAATAAGCCACTTCATTTTGTAAAAACACTTCTATACTGAACTTAAAGAGCACGCTTATGCGTGCTTTTTAAGTTTCATTTATCTTTGATATTCACGTCACTCAATCTTATTTACACTTGATTAACGAGTTATGAAAATTTCTATTCATATGAGACAATCTATTCAAGACAAATGACTATCGCCCTGTTAACATTAGAGTTAATACTCTAATTGGTATTTAATGCAGATGACCAAACCAAAATTCCGATACCTTGCGATCGCCAGTATGCTTCTCGGCACTATGGCTTCGCCAGGCTATGCAGCTCCGCTCACTTTTTCTGAAGCGTGGCAAATTCTCCAAGAGAACAACAACTCTCTTGCGGCTCAACAAGCCAACGTTGAACGTTATCAACACCTTCAGAACTCAACAAGTAGCCTCAATCTTCCTTCTATTACCTTAGGGGCTAACTACACGCACCTTGATAGTGATGTGACGATTAATGGTGAACAGTTTTCAGATAGCTTGAGTGGAGTAAACCCTGCTATATCCGCGATTTTGCGCCCTCTAGTTGGTGGCGTTACCTCAACGATTACCGAACAAGACATCTTTAGCTCTTCCATTCGTGCTGTGTGGCCTATCTTCACTGGTGGTCGAATAACCGCTGCGCAAAATGCGGCTGAAGGTAAAAGCGAAGAAGCGCAAAGCCAACTGTTGATGGAGAAACAAGCTCGCTACGAAGACTTAAGTAAGTATTACTTCTCGGTGATCTTAGCGGAAGACGTGGTGAGAACGCGTCAAGCCGTTGAAGCAGGCTTAACTCAGCATCGTGATTTCGCCATCAAGCTTGAACAGCAAGGACAAATCGCCCGAGTAGAACGCCTACAAGCCGATGCTTCTTTAGATAAAGCGATTGTAGAGCGCACGAAAGCTCAGAACGATCTTAAAATTGCGCAATTGGCGCTGACTCAGATCCTTGGTCAAAGTGAAAGTGTAGAACCCTCTGAACAACTGTTTATCAATAAGAACCTGCCTCATATGGACGTGTTCATTGACCAGACACTCATGACCTACCCCGGCCTTAAGATTCTTGATGCAAAAGAGAAACAAGCAAGCAGCTTAATTAAAGCCGAGAAAGGTAAATACTACCCAGAGGTTTACCTTTATGGTGATTACAGCCTGTATGAAGATGACTCTCTAGCCAGTGAAATGAAACCCGATTGGTTGGTTGGCATTGGTGTGAATGTGCCACTGCTTGATACCTCTGGCCGTTCCGACAAAGTCGCTGCGGCTCACAGTGCCGTATCACAGGTTCAATTCCTTAAGTCACAAGCTAAGCAAGACTTAACCGTGTTGGTACAAAAGACTTACCTTGAAGCAAACCAAGCCATTGAAGAGGTTCAAGGCCTAAACTCGAGCTTGTCTTTAGCTCAGGAAAACCTATTACTTCGTAAAAAAGCCTTCACACAAGGGTTATCTAACTCATTAGAAGTGGTTGATGCCGAGCTTTATCTTGCGAGCATTAAAACCCAGCAATCTGCTGCTCGCTTCAAATACCTAATCTCTCTCAACAAGCTGTTAGCGCTAACCAGCGAAATGAATGCTTACTCCAGTTACTTAACCTCCTCTGTTCCGTCTGATTTCGACTCAAAAACAGACACCGTTAGCCAGTCAAAAGGATAATTCATGAAACCTATTAAGCCCCTTCTTCTATCTTTAGTTGGTATCGGCGTTATTGGCTGGGTCGGATACAGTTTCTATCAAGCTTATCAACCTCAGCCGGTTAAGCTTCAAGGTCAAATCGATGTGCAGCAATACAGCATCTCATCGAAAGTACCTGGCAGAATTGATGAAATATTCGTGCGCAAAGGCGATTCGGTTGAAAAAGGCGAATTGATCTTCTCTCTACTAAGCCCTGAGATTGATGCGAAGCTAGAGCAAGCAAAAGCTGGTCAGAAAGCCGCTGGTGCATTAGCACAAGAAGCAGAGAATGGCGCGCGTACTCAACAGATCCAAGCGGCTAAAGACCAATGGTTGAAAGCCAAAGCAGCTGCCGATCTGATGGACAAAACCTACCAACGTGTAAACAACCTTTACAACGATGGTGTGGTTGCCGAGCAGAAGCGTGATGAAGCCAAAACACAGTGGCAAGCGGCGAAGTACACCGAAAGCGCTGCATTCCAAATGTATCAATTAGCGCAAGAAGGTGCGCGTGACGAAACCAAAGTGGCCGCCGCTCAAAAAGCGTTAATGGCAGCGGGTGCGGTAGCGGAAGTTGAAGCTTACGCAAAAGACACACAGATCCACAGCTGGTTTAATGGCGAAGTCTCTCAGGTTCTATTGAGCAGTGGAGAACTTGCACCACAAGGCTTCCCTGTTGTGACTGTTATCGACACCAAGGATGCTTGGGCTGTGCTCAATGTTCGTGAAGACATGCTTAAGCATTTCGAGAAAGGCAGCCAGTTTGAGGCGTACCTACCGGCTCTGGATAAATCATTAACTTTCCAAGTAACTCACATCGCCGTAATGGGTGATTTCGCAACTTGGCGCTCAACAGACGCAGCACAAGGCTTCGATTTACGTACTTTTGAAGTAGAAGCGCACCCTGTCGATACGAGCGAAACACTGCGTATGGGCATGAGCCTAGTGGTTGAGCTTTAGGTGACTTATGTCTGCTAACTCTCAATATACTGGATCGCAATCTAGAGGCTCGCAATCAACTGAGCATCATAGAGCGAAGAATACCTTGCTTCGGCAGTGGGCGATTGTCCGCAAAGACAAATGGTTGTTGTCTTGCCTAACTTGGATTCCTTTGCTGCTTGCTGCCAGTATCTGGCTGATTTTTTCACAAGGGATCGCTCGTGACTTACCGGTCGCAGTTGTCGACCTTGAGCACAGTCAAACCTCGCAACAGTTCACACGCCTTGTTGATGCTTCACCAACACTGCAAGTCACTCAGAAATACAGCTCAGCGAGTGAAGCGGCAAAAGCGATGATCGAACGTGATATCTACGGCTATGTTGTAATACCTAAACACTTTGACCGAGATATTTACCTAGGTTTAAACCCGCAGGTATCCGTGTTCTACAACAGCCAATTTATCTTGATCGGCAAATTAGTGAACTCGGCTCTGCTACAAGCTCAAGGTACGTTTAACGCTCAACTTGAAGTGGTTAAACAACTGTCACTCGGTGATACCACAGTCCAATCAGCATTAGGCCAAGCAGTAACAGTGCAAAGCCAGATCACGCCACTGTTTAACAAGAACAGCAGTTATGCTCAGTTCTTGGTGTCTGCAGTTATTCCTGCACTGTGGCAGATCATGGTTGTGGTCGGCACGATATTAGTTTTAACGGCGAACGTTAGAGCACGTGGCCTTCAAGCTTGGTTATCCAACGCACCTATGAAGTCGCTAACCTCAACATTAATACCTTATGCTGTCTTATTTTTAATGTTTGGTATCGCGTTTAGCTTTTGGTTCTATGCTCTCTTAGACTGGCCATTTAATGGCAGCTTTGTAGCATTGACCATTGCCCAAATACTGACAGTGATCAGTTGTATCATCATGGGTTGTTTGTTTTTCTTCTTAACACTTGATCCTGCAAGGGCGATGAGTTTCGCAGGTGCCTTTACTGCACCGAGTTTCGCGTTCATGGGCATTACCTTTCCAGTGACAGACATGAACACGGCTGCTCAAATTTGGAGAAGCTTATTGCCCGTGAGTCATTACATCGAAGTACAAACGGCGCAGTCTAGTTATGGTGTGAGCGAAGCACAGTCTTTGATCAGCCTCTCTTCTATGTTATGGTACGCAGTTCCTGCTTTCGTGGTAATGTTGCTAATTAAGAAACACTTGGCGCAATCAGATCTAACTGCACAAGCAGATCCATCTACACAAGCAGGTCTATCAGCAAAAGCAGTTTTATCTGCAAAAACAACGCCGTCAACACAGCCAGAAGCATCAGCACAACAAGGAGTAAAACGATGAGCTTTACTCAACTGCTCAAGCAAGAACTCTTAGCGGTATTGCGCAACCCTGTCGTGCTTCTTACGGTATTTGGTGGTGTGGTCTTCTATTCCTTCTTGTATCCATTGCCTTACGCGAACCAAGTTCCTCAACAACTGAAAGCTTCGGTTGTGAACTTGGATAAGAGTCAAAGCAGCTATCAATTAGAGCGTATGGTGGATGCCACCTCTCAGATCGAATTGGTCCGTCGAGACTCCACCATCGCCGATGCGAAACAAGCCGTGCTTAACCAAGAGATTGGCGGATTCCTTGTCATTCCAGAAGATTTCTATAAAGACTTGTTGCTCGGTAAGAGCCCGACACTTTCTTACGCTGGTGATGCTTCTTACTTTTTGGTCTACGGAACCATTGTTGAAGGGCTTGCCAAGGCCGGTGGTACGTTAGCTGCGCAAGTTAAGGTCAGCCATTTGTTAGTCGAAGGTGTGCCTTTAGAATCGGCAGCCAAAGGCTACAGTGCATTCAGCTTGAACCTGAAACCAACGTTTAATAGTCGCATGGGATACATCGATTACGTAGTTCCAGCCGTCTTTGTGTTGATCCTGCAACAAACCTTAGCCATGGCTTCTGGTTTAGTGGGTGCAACCCAAAATGCTCAATCGACATTTGGCTACTGGAGTAAGACCTCTCCAGCGAAATTGATGCTTGCCCGCTGTTGTACCTTAGTCGGCATTTATTACCTGTTGTCGATGTACTATTTCGGCGCTAGCTTTTCGATGTATGGGATAAACCAGCTCGCCTCAACAACACAGATCTTAACCTTACTTCTGCCCTTCTTACTGGCCAGTTGTTTGATCGGGATTTTTATTGGTGAGTTAGTGCCACGAAGAGAACTCGTCACGGTAGTAGTGTTAATCAGTTCAATGCCACTGATCTTCTCTTCAGGTTTTATCTGGCCAGTTGAAATGATGCCCGAATGGTTAGTTCTATTATCACAGCTGTTCCCAAGCACACCGGCTATCCAAGGTTTCTTAGCACTTGATCAGATGGGTGCATCTTGGCAAGAAGTGGCGTCTCAATGGACATTGCTATGGGGACAAGTTTTGCTGTGGGGTTCATTATTGGCACTTAAGCTCTACCACAAATCCAGTAAAGGCACAGTTGGCAATAGCAATAGTCATCGGGCCGTTTAGTTTTATGTTCTAGCGGAAAGTACTCATGCTTTCCGCTAGAACATAAAAGCTCTGATAAAGGGCTTTTTTAATATCCTCAGATCCAAAGACACCTTCAGCCTTCGAATGTTTAAACACCGCCAAAACATATCGAATACTCGAACTCTCCTACGTTCGCTCTATGTCCCCCTCTATGTCCCGACAGCCCATCACTCTGAATTATCCTTCACCCGCCCCTAAAACAACTACTGCATATACTTTTCTCTGCCTAAAAAGCATCGACTTATTCCCAAATGATGACAAAACCCGAACAATTGTAAATTTATTGTAAAAATCTCTTTGTTGGCATTATTTTTATGTATAGGATTATCAGTAGGGCTTGATATCCCGAATACCGTAGTCTTATTGGTGCACATACCAAAAGGATATCCATACAAAGCAAGATCAGTACTTATATTTATTTCGTTTTTCGACCTAGCTACAGCCGTTTATGTTGCAGTCGAATGAAGTAGATATACCGCTGAGATATACAAATCAAATAGAAAACAAACACAACAGCAACAAACATAATTTATTAAAAAGACAGGGAAAACCATGAAAAACATACGTGAATTATTTTTTGGGTTTATATTATTGTTTAGTTCCAGTGCATTTGCAGAAGAAGGATCATTTAACCAAGCTATCAGCAACTTAAGTCAAAGTGTTGATGGGTTTTTCAACGAATACACAGGTTGGTTCGTTGGGCTGATATTTAAAAGTGTACCGATTGGTGAAGCTAACTTCCCCGTGATTGTTGGCTGGCTGTTGCTCGCTGCGATCATCTTCACTGTTTATTTTGGCTTTGTTCAATTTAAACGTGTCGGCATGGCGATAGACATTATCAAAGGTAAGTATACCGATCCTAACTCTAAAGAGGACGGCGAGGTTTCTCACTTTCAAGCGTTAACAACGGCGCTTTCTGGTACTGTCGGGCTTGGTAACATTGCCGGTGTAGGTGCTGCACTTGCGATTGGTGGTCCTGGCGCGACATTCTGGATGATCTTGTGTGGCCTTCTGGGTATGGCTTCTAAGTTCTGTGAGTGTACTTTAGGTGTGAAATACCGAACTATCCTACCTTCAGGTGTTGTTTCGGGCGGTCCAATGTACTACCTAAGCCAAGGTCTGGGTGAAAGAGGTTTAGGCGGACTAGGTAAAGTGCTCGCTATTGGTTTCGCATTAATGTGTATTTTGGGCGCATTAGGCGGCGGTAACATGTTCCAAGCTAACCAAGCACACGCCATGTTAACTTACGCATTTGATGTACCAAGTGAATACGGTGTGATCACTGGCCTTGTACTTGCCTCTTTAGTTTTCTCTGTGATTGTTGGTGGTATGCCTTCTATCGCATCGGTAACAGAAAAAGTTGTTCCTTGGATGGCTGCTCTGTATATCGGTATGGCTCTGATTGTTATCGGTTCTAACCTTGATCAAGTTGGCCCTGCGTTCAGCGCAATCTTTACAGGTGCATTTACTGGTGAAGGTGTTGTTGGTGGATTTATTGGTGCGCTAATTCAAGGCTTGAAACGTGCAACATTCTCGAACGAAGCAGGTGTAGGTTCAGCAGCTATCGCTCACTCAGCGGTTAAAACAAAAGAACCAATCACCGAAGGTCTAGTATCACTATTAGAACCGTTCGTTGATACGGTAATCATTTGTACAATGACCGCATTGGTTATCACTATCGCTGGTTTAAACGTAGGTCCATTCGATGGCTCTGGTTTAACGGGTGTAACGCTGACTGCTGCATCGTTTACTGAAACGGCAGAAGTATTCAAATACACACTCGCTCTCGCAGTAATCATGTTTGCGTTTTCTACCATGATCTCTTGGTCGTACTACGGTCTTAAAGCTTGGACTTACCTATTTGGTGAAGGCAAAACAACGGAGCTGATTTTCAAAGTGATGTTCTGTGTGTTTGTTGTTATTGGTGCCACGATTCAATTTGGTGCGGTAATCGACTTCTCTGATGCGGCTATCTTTGCGATGTCTATCTTCAACATTCTTGGTCTGTACTTCTTGATGCCAGTTGTGAAGAAAGAACTGCAATCGTTTGTTGCTCGTGTGAAATCAGGCGAAATCAAAACGTATGAGAAATAACGTTTAGTGGAATGAGGTTTTGCTCTAGTAGCTAACTGCATTCTAAGAAACGACACAGCTCTAAAAACGAAACTGTTCTAAAAATTTTTGTAAGACCCTTTGCTTGAGAAAGCGAGAACAGGACTGCAACTTATCCAAAATCCCTACCAGCTTGGCTTGTGGGGATTTTTTATGTCTGAACGATTAGGCGAATAACTACCTTCAATGCCCTGCTCACTCTTTTCACCCTTTTCACTCTGTTCATCATCGTGTTCAACATCGACACGACGAACCAACTCTTCTACTTTGATCATCTCTTTTTGCGCTAATGGCGAGCGACAATCATCGAAACAATAAGCTATGGTGCAGTTCTCACAAAGATACTCTGGCATCACTCCATCCCTTGTCGTCAAAGCAGCCAAATGCGAGCTAGCAATCGACTGCGTGTTCATCCTGAACAACACTATTATGCAGCGACTCTGAGCTGAAAATATGTATGCAAAGTCATTTAATAGACAACAAGTAACATATCATTGTGGATATACGTAACTATTCACAAATATCTAAGCAAACAATGAAAACACGCAAATAATCAATAATGAGAAAGCACCGGATCTATGCTCTCGACAAACGCAAAACGCCCACATCACGTGTGTGATGTGGGCGTTTCAATATTTAGTGAAAAACTAACGTTAGGTTGGTAAAGCCTTCGGCTTATAGACCCATCTCTTCAGTGAGAGTTTTGATCTGTTTGAGGTCCATGGTGTGGACTTCAATCATTTGTCTTATATCACTCAGTCGAGAGTTAGCGTTATCTTGCTTCTCACACGCGTCAGATTTCGCATCCCATGATGTGCCATCTAAGTAAACATCACACGCTTTCTTAAGAGAACCAAGATTCTGCTCGAGTTGATCTCTTTCTTTCTCAAGTTTTTCAAGTTCTTGAGAAATCTGTAATTCTTTTCGGAAAACTTCACGCGCACGCTCAAACAAAGTCGATTGCATGTCAGCCTGACGATTAAGTTTCTGGTTGTCTTGCTGAGTTTGCTCTAACGTTTGCTTCTGTTCATTTAGCTGTTGCTCTAACGAGTAGTTCGCCTTCTCTAAAACCGAAGACTGCTTCGCTAATTCCTGGAGCTCTTTGTGATGCTCTTCCGTTTGTTTCACTAGAGCGGCTTCTACTTTCGCATCGATTTCGGTATCAACTTTTGCCACTTTAGTTTCAACGGATGTCATCAACTGTGCTCTGCTGTCATGCAGTTCTTGATAACGAGTTTCGAGTACCTGGTAAGTGGACTCCCACTTAGAAGCCGTAACTGTAGAACCAATTAAGCCACCCAGTGCTAAACCTATAACCGCAGCAATGCCGATATAGAGCTGACTGCGCTTATCGCGTTCTTCTATAACAACCACTTCATCTTGTTCGCTTTGTCCAGATTGCTGGTTCACTAGCGGGTACTCCCAAAAATTTATTTAACGTTACGCGGTCACTGACACGAATGCCAATACTGATTGTGAAGGCTCAGTTAAACCTATCGCTCAAGCCAGAAGCACTTAAGCTTTACTAACACATTCATCCCACCTGTTTACAGGCAGGCTTAACGAGTTAACTCCGAAATCATCAAGCTGGCAGTATACAAAAGGAAACTGCTAACGATAACTATCACTACCCATTTTTGCAGTTTTTCGTTTGTCCGGTAACGAAATAGTACAAATGCCAAAGCCAATAAAAAAACAATCGCTATTAGTCGAGTCATAACTCCTCCTTGTTTCTCTATTTTATACCATTTAAATAAGCAAGTTACGTCAGAGACTCGTTGTTTGATCATTTAGTTGAACAACATTTGTGCAAACAGATATTTTGTAGCTGACATCACATTTTATATGATCTAGGATACGCCTACAGATTACCTAATTACTTAGGTAATTGTTCCGATGAAGACTGCAGGAGAGTGGTTTTTTAACTAAACATTAACATTTAGTTAGATTGACCCGCCGAAGAAGTAAATCTTTCAGGTGCTTTATGCTGGAGAAATCCAGAAAAGTGAGGACTGTCGTTGGAGGAACCTCTGGAGAGAACCGTTAGATCGGTCGCCGAAGGAGCAAGCTTAGTGCCCGTTACTTATCTATAAGTGATTCGCTAAGTGAAACTCTCAGGCAAAAGGACAGAGGAGTGGAAAGCAACAGCCTTAATTAACAAAAGAATTCTATCTAGAAATCCGTATGTATTAAGTAGTGCTCCCGATCCCTGAGATCTGCACTGCCTTCCCTCTTCTCCTTAAATTTTTAATTTATTAAGGGGAATCTATGAACCACCTACAAGCTACACTACAAACCATCAACCAATTCGTTTGGGGACCACCACTGCTTATTCTGCTAGTGGGTACAGGTATCTACTTTACTTTTCGCTTAGGCTTACTCCAGTTTAGACACCTCCCAACTGCACTGAAAATGGTATTCAGCAAAGACAAATCTGGTACGGGTGACGTATCGAGTTTCGCAGCTTTGTGTACTGCACTTTCAGCAACCATTGGTACAGGTAACATCGTTGGTGTAGCGACCGCAATCAAGATTGGTGGCCCTGGTGCGCTATTCTGGATGTGGCTTGCCGCAGTATTTGGTATGGCGACCAAATACGCAGAATGTCTACTTGCCGTTAAATACCGCAGAACCGATAGCAATGGCGAAATGGTTGGCGGCCCAATGTACTACCTGCAATACGGTGTCGGCTCACGAATCTTGGCGGTCATGTTCGCTGTCTTCGCGCTCGGTGTTGCTTGCTTCGGTATCGGTACCTTCCCACAAGTCAACGCTATCTTAGACGCAACTCAAATCTCATTTGGCGCTTCTCGTGAGATCTCTGCTGTCGTTCTTACGATATTGGTGGCGGTGGTAACCCTTGGTGGTATCCAATCTATAGCCAAAGTGGCAGGGAAAGTTGTTCCTACTATGGCGGTTATGTACGTCGTCGCGTGTTTAAGCGTTCTAATTTCAAATGCAGACCAACTACTGAATGCTATTACCCTTGTTGTTACTTCTGCGTTTACCAACACAGCAGCAACCGGTGGTTTCTTTGGCGCGAGCATCATGCTTGCTATCCAATCAGGTATCGCTCGTGGTGTGTTCTCGAACGAATCTGGCCTAGGTAGCGCACCAATGGCTGCAGCAGCGGCTAAAACAGACTCATGTGTGAAACAAGGACTTGTCTCTATGACAGGTACCTTCTTCGATACCATCATCATCTGTACGATGACAGGCTTGGCGCTTATCTTAACGGGTGCGTGGCAGACGGACCTTTCAGGCGCTGCGATGACCACTCATGCGTTCGCTGTTGGTTTGAATGCAGACACCCTTGGCCCTATGTTGGTTTCTGTTGGCTTAATCTTCTTTGCGTTTACAACAATTTTAGGTTGGAACTACTACGGTGAGCGCTGTGTTGTGTTCTTGCTAGGCACCAAAGCAGTCTTGCCTTACAAGATCATCTTCATCGCCTTGGTGGCTTCTGGTGCATTCTTGAAGCTCGACATGATCTGGATAATAGCCGATATCGTGAACGGCCTAATGGCAATTCCGAACCTAATCGGGCTTATCTTGCTGCGCCACGTTGTTATCGAAGAAACCAAGCTATTCTTCAAACCGTTAACTTCTTCAAAAGATTGTGAAGCAGTTAAAGCGTAAACTGAAGTGATTGAATACCAAGCCCGCATTCAACTGCGGGCTTTTTTATTTTCATCACATAGCGAAACGTCTTAAATTATTATGCAGCACATATGCCCTTATAAATAACAAGAATATTAAATCGACCACTATGCGATTTAATAAAGAAAATAGAATACTACTAAAAAGAACACTAATAAAACCAACACTTAATTAGATATTACTTATATTTAACAGATTGTGCGTAGGTGTCAGGCGTTTTGTAACAAACATATTAAATTTCTTTTCGTTTCAACGACACAAAAAACCAGAAGAATAAAACATGTGACTTTAATTCACATATTAGTCAGTTTATAGTCATCTACATTGTAGAGAGAATTATAATAAAAATAAAACGTTGGCTATATGATCAGATTCGACCCGATTAAAAACCGTATTTATAACGATGAACGTTCTATTAAAGTAGGATACCGTGAAACTCGGGTCCTGGAGTTATTACATAAAAACTCACCCGATATTGTTAACAAACAAGATATTATTAGCTTCGCTTGGGGAAACGAGTTCATAGGGGATACGTCACTAGCGAAAAGTATAAGTTTACTGCGCCAAGGGTTCGTTAGATTAGGCATCAAAGAAACCCCAATCGTCACCGTTCCTAAGGTGGGCTATCGCCTTATCGATGAGTGCGTGGTAATCGACTCCCCCATCAATAATGCAGCCACAACTCCCCTTGCTGATGCGAGCAACCTGATACCCGTCGGCAATAACGGTATTGCTATCGGTGCAGCTGTTGCAGTCGAACCTAAGCCTAACCCTAAACAAAGTTCGTCGGCTTACTTTCCCACTGCTGAAAACCGAAACAAGTTGTGCTACTTCACCACTGGCTGCTTACTGTTGGCATCAGCGTTATTGGCTTTTGCTAAGGTTAATGAGAGAAACCTCAGCGATATCAACCCCGTTAACCGGCTCAGCGAGCAATGGATAGGTCAAATACAAGTTTTCCAAGCCCCTGAAATGGCGATGACGCCAGAGCTAGAAAGCATTCTCTATCAGTATCAATGTGATTGCGTGGCGTACATTAGCGAAGAAGCGGAATATTCTGAGCTCTCTATTCTGAACAAAACCACACGCCAGTCCGTCAACATCTTTTACACGCCAACCCAACTAGATCAAGCCAGTACCGAACTGGCCCTATTCCTAGAAAGAGGTCAATTATGATGCCAATCGTTGCGCTCATTTCTGCATTCGTTTTATTGGTTGGCATATGGAGTATCCCTTCGCCCCAACCAAAAGAAGAGCATCGCTACCAACATAGCGTGGTGGACCTGATAGTGAATGACAATGTATTACGTACCGACGGATTAACGAAAATAAGTAACAACAAGGTGCTGCACCTGATGTCCGTTCAAGACGACAACATGCCCGACCCACTTGTTCTGCGATTCAGAGGAACAGCCCGTCCTTCTCAATCACTTTTCTTTTCTATTTCTGGCACCATTGACTTAGTCTCTGTGCAAAAAATAAATAAAACAATGAATGACAGCCGATTGGCGCCTTACCTGTTAATCAACAATGACCCATTAACGGTAAAGATTGATATCTTAAGTTCGAATGATTTATTTGCCATCATTAAAACGTGTAATACAGGCCGAACGCAACTTCTGGCCAAACGATAATTAGAGATAGTTTAACCACTAGCAACAAGTGCCCTATTATCAAGTAGCAAGCTTTTCCGATATTACACATAAAAAACGGATGGTTATTTTTATAATTTTATCAGTAATACAATTATTACAGTCTTCCTTACTTTAAGTGTTTGCATTTTAAAACCGATAGCAAAGCAAAATATTCAAGTTAGATTTTTACTCTTTGTCACTCACTACCTGCCCACCTTAAAACTACGAGTATTGTGAATGGTTATACCTGTTCTTCTAATTAACCATTCATACAAACGCCAAAAATAACGTCAAATAATTTTGACGTCTAAGCCCGAATAATGGGCCTTCATTTTTCTAAAAACGGTTTGAGCCCCATCAAACAATTTACGTTCAGTTGCATACTCTTTCACCGTAAAAACACTAATGACAATACAAGCTATTGAATTAACTGGGTAATTTAATTCAACCCTTTTCAGTATCTATCTATTTATCAACATGAAAAAGTGAACTTGTCTTGTTAACTGCACGGCACACAAAACATTATCAAAATAGAAAAATTACAAATGAGGGAATTGTTAATGATCACAGTAAACAGAAGTCTCTTAGCAACCGCAGTGTTGTCTGTTCTATCAACCGGTGTAAATGCGAAGATTTACCCAGACCAAATAGTGTTTGACCAACTTGGTGAAGATGTCTGTCGCTCTGGTTATCGTCCTATAGACCGTTATGAAGCAGAAGAGCAGAAGAGTACTTTGGTCGCTCGCATGGGCACTTGGCAGATCACCGGGTTAAAAGGAAACTGGGTAATCATGGGGCCGGGTTATCATGGCGAAATTAAGCAATCAAGCAGTGGGTCAACGTTCTGTTACCCAAACAACGACCAATCTGAAATCCCTAACTATTCCGCCAAATCGGTTCAGGAAGGCAGCGAAATCGATGTTCAGTATGAATTAGTGAACAACCGTAACGACTTTGTACGCCCATTAAGCTACTTAGCCCACAACCTAGGTTACGCTTGGGTTGGCGGTAATAACAGTCAGTACGTGGGCGAAGACATGACGATAAAGCGCTCTGGCAACAGTTGGGTAATACAAGGAAATAACAATGGCTCTTGTAGCGGCTATCGCTGTGATGAAAAAACCAAAATCACCGTCGACAATTTTGCCTACACCGTTAACGACGACAACTTTTGGCATGGTGATGTTGTCGAGTCGGATCGTGAACTAGTGAAAACGGTTTACGCGACGGCAAGAAACAACAGCAACATCGCGCAACAAGTGGTGGTAGACCTAAAAGTAGACGAATCAACAAACTGGTCGAAAACGAACAGCTACGGATTCTCACAGAGCGTTCAAACAGAGAACACCTTCAAGTGGCCTTTGGTTGGCGAAACTAAGCTCACCGTTAAGTTCGAGGCTAACCAAAGCTTCGCTGAAACAAATGGCAACTCCACTAGCGAACAAGTAACACTTCAAGCTCGTCCTATGGTTCCTGCGAATTCGGAGCTACCGATTCGAGTTGAGCTGTATCGTTCAAGCATCTCTTACCCGTACCGATTCAACGCCGATATTAGCTACGATGTTGAATTCAACGGCTTCCTTCGTTGGGGTGGCAACGCATGGCATACCCATCCAGATAACCGTCCATACAAGGCTCATACCTTCACTATGGGCCGTGGCAGCAGTGAATCTGCCGACATTCGCTACCAATGGGATCACCGTTACATCCCTGGTGAAACTAAATGGTGGGATTGGGGCTGGGCGATTAAAGAAGCTGGCTTATCAAGCATGCAATACGCGACTGGCGGAAGCTTACGCCCCTTCCACTCTTACGTGTCTGGAGATTTCTACGCTGAATCTCAATTTGCAGGTACTATCGAAATTGGACAAGCAACACCAATTACTAACAATCTACGCAGCAAAAGAAGCGTTGATTCGGCTAATGAAACCAGTGAACGCATTGGCGACATCGAAGTTACCACCAACTTCAATGCTGATGAGTTGAGTGACTTAGGTTTCGAAGGTGCAGAGATGAACATTAGCGTCGTTGAATAACTGCGCTGTTGAATAAGATCGGTACAAAGATCTACCAGTAATAAAGCACAAAGCCCACGTCGTGGGCTTTCATATATTCATGTTCAACTGGAAACGGTGAACTACACAGGCTCTTCCATCAGAAGCTTAACACCCAGCCCAACCAACACCATGCCCGTCACGCCTTCCATCCACTTCATAAAACTCGCGTTTTTGAGCAAGTTTTTAGCGGAATTAAGAGCGCCAGCCAAACCACATTGCCATACCATCGCAATCATAAAGTGTACCGAAGCCATCAACATAGATTGCAATAAAGGCGAACCTTCAGGGTTTACAAATTGAGGTAAAAAGGCCAGATAGAAAACTGCTGTTTTTGGGTTAAGAACGTTAGACAGAAAGCCTTCACGCAAAGAACGCTTTGCACTGTAAGCCTGCTGAGCTTGTTCTCCGACCTTCAAACCGCCACCGTTTTTCATCAACGCTCGCAAACTGCTTAAGCCAAGCCAGATGAGGTAAACCGCACCTACCATCTTAACGGCTTGAAAGAGTTCAGCGGATTGGGCGAGGATTGCAGATATACCCACAGCAGAGAAAAACGCGTGTACATACAAGCCGCTACAAATACCAAAGCTCGTCATACAACCGTCAGCTAAGCCAGAGCGGCTAGTATTGCGAATCACCAAAGCCGTATCTAAGCCCGGCGTTAGCGTTAAAATAGTGATGGCAATTAGAAATGCCTCAAAGTTCAAAATATCCATATCATTGTCATTTTTGTTCAGCGATCTATCATCAATACCGTGTATCTGAACAATTCGCAAGCAACAATTGCCACCAGCTATACAACTCACTGATTTTGTGCACAATAGAACAGTTTGATTTGTTAAGAAATAGTAAATTCAAGGCATCGTACCGCCTCATGCTTTTCTCGCTATATCTTCGACTGCGAAGGTCGGCGTCATTAAAAAGCAAAGCCATAATCAAAGTACACGAGATGAACCTTAACGCTGACGCAGCCCTAAGGATCATTTAAAGAAACCAAATTAAGAGTAGTCAAATGAGCGCATTCAAAAAACTAGTCGAACACTCTCAAAAATGTTCACGCTTTCAACACCTAGCTTCTATTTGTGGTTGGGACCAAGCTTCAATGATGCCAGCAGGTGGTAACCAAGCTCGTAGTGAAGCGATGGCCGAGCTTTCTGTTCATATTCACGGCTTAATGACTCAACCACAGCTTGGCGATTGGATTGCAGACGCTGAAAATGAAGCGCTGAACACTGAGCAACAATCGTCACTTCGTGAAATAAAACGCCAGTGGCAACAAGCAAACCTACTTCCAGAAAAACTGGTTGAAGCGAAATCTCTATCGGGTTCAAAATGTGAACATGCGTGGCGTAGCCAACGCGGTAACAACGACTGGGTTGGATTCGAAAAGAACTGGCGTGAAGTGGTTGAGCTTTCTCGTGAAGAAGCGCAGATTCGCGCAGACGCAGCCAATCTAACGCCTTATGATGCGATGCTGGATATTTATGAACCGGGCACCAGCTCTACTTCACTTGATACCCTATTTGCAGACGTTAAAACTTGGCTTCCAGGTTTAATTGATGAAGTGATCGAAAAACAATCGAGCGAGCAATTTAACGCACCATCAGGTATCTATTCGACCGAGAAACAGAAAGCACTGGGTTTAGAAGTCATGAAGCTGCTTCAGTTCGATTTTGAACACGGCCGATTGGATGAAAGTGTTCACCCATTCTGTGGCGGCGTGCCTTCAGACGTGCGTATCACAACACGCTATGACGAAGCGGAATTCGTTCAAAGCTTAATGGGTATTGTGCATGAAACAGGCCACGCACGTTACGAACAAGGCTTACCAAAACACCTAGCAGGACAACCAGCGGGGGAAGCTCGTTCTATGGGCATTCATGAATCTCAATCTTTATTCTTCGAGATGCAAGTCGGCCGCAGCGACCCGTTCATTGGACACTTAGCGAACTTGGCTGGTCAGCAATTCTCAGGCTCAGAATTTGAGAAAGAAAACTTCCAGAAGATCTACACGCGCGTGAAGAAAGACTTCATCCGTGTCGATGCTGATGAACTCACCTACCCTGCACACGTTATCCTGCGTTACGAGATTGAGCGTGACTTGATCAACGGCAAGATCAAACACACTGACGTGCCAGAGTTATGGAATACCAAGATGCAGTCTTACCTTGGTTTAAGCACTCAAGGCAACTTCACTAACGGCTGTATGCAAGACATCCACTGGACAGACGGCGCATTTGGTTACTTCCCATCGTACACATTAGGTGCGATGTACGCGGCGCAGTTCATGGCTTCAATGAAGAAAACGGTAGATATAAACTCTGTGATTGAAAGCGGTGACCTATCCCCTATCTTCACTTGGTTAGAATCAAACATTTGGAGCAAAGGCAGCCTGCTGACCACTGATGACTTGGTGAAAGGTGCAACGGGCGAAACCTTGAATGCGCAATACTTCAAAGACCATTTGAGAAGTCGTTATCTGTAGATAAAACGCCCAACTACATTGAAGGTTTCTACTTGCAGAGCTTGCTGTGTAAGTAGAACCAAGCTGAAAAAAGCATAGTACAAGTATTGTAAGTCAAAAGTCACAATTATGGCTGAAGGGTAGCTTTGGTTCTAACTAGAAAAGGGGCACTTCTGAGTTACGAAGTGCCATCTGTGAAGGTTCTGGACATTTCCGAGTTGCGTTTTATCTAATTTAGTAAGTCATGAATTAACAGAAGTAGGGCAAGTCGCTTAGTCGAATGTCCAGTATCACTGGTGCAGATCAGTTATCATATTTTAAGTAAATCACTCTAGAAAGGAAGCGAAACCTATGAATTTTAGTTTTGAACAACTTCTCGCGTTCGTGACCGTTTATGAACAACTCTCGTTTAGCAAAGCCGCGGTCAAACTCAATAAGCACCGAACTACGATAGGGCAGGTGATTACCAACCTTGAAGACCAACTAGCGGTCAGTTTGTTTGAACGAGTGGGGCGTTCGGTAGAGCCAACTGAAGATGGTCACCTTCTTTATCACAATGCTAAATTAACCATCGAGCAAGCGCGTACTTTCGATAAATTGGCGCTAAGCCTCTCTTATGGTGGATTAGAAAGCGTCAACATCGCTTATTCTAGTGTGATTCCTCATCGCGCTTTGGTTGAAATCCGCCAGCAATTTCTTCGCGATTTTCCGCTAATGCGCGTGAACTTTTTTGTTAGGAATAAACAGGACATCAAAAGAGGCATAGATAGTGGCGAATACCATTTTGGTATCGTCAATGTGCATGACCGTCAGGCGATGTATAGCTTTGATGCGACTTTCCTTGGGCATTTCGAATTTCTCCCTTTTGTTCAAAAAGGTGGAGATCTATCTAGGTTGGAGAAAAGTGCAGTCTTGGTAGCTCTGAAAAACAGCAAACAATTTGTCTTACGATCTTTTATTGAAGAAGGTATGTCAGAGAAGATTATTTACAGCTCAGACAATGAAGCAATCGATCAACTTGCCCTAGTGATAAAGATGGTCGAAGCGGGGTTGGGTTGGGCGTTACTGCCTAAAACCTTCGCTAATACTGAGTTTGCCAATCATGCCATTGAGCCAGTTGAAGCCGATGAGATGCTAGAGGGCTTCAAGTTTGGCTTCGCGCTTTGGTGTCCACATTCCAAACAAATTGTTGATATTAAAAAGTCGTTAATCACCGTGATAAACAATTATCGCAAGCGATTTGAAGACGGTCTCCGTCGTTAACTCATAGACTCATCCAATTTTTTAACAAGGTTCAATTAGAGCCTTGTTTTCGTTTCAGTTAACTTTAAGTTCGAGTTTTGATGGATTACACCCTTTATATAGGAGTGTGAGGTATCAAGCTGACTATCTCTTCAGTCATGTCACTTTCCCTGTACCTTTAAATAATATAAAAGATATCATACAGTTTGTTGTGATTTTGGGGCAGATCTGAGCTAGCAGGCACTTTGCAAGAAAAGCGCCACGAGTAAAGCTTCAGGCTTATGAAGCCTCTGGACATTTCCGTTTTAGCAAGATTGCCAATTAAGCAAAGCATGAATTAAAAGGATAGAAAAAGTCGCTTACGTGATTGTCAGGGATCATTAGACCACTACAACTTCAATTGTCAGTTATAACTAAAACGGCACCTAGCCTTTGAGCAAAAAACCCTATATAACTCATCCCCACCTTCATGCACTCTTACTCGAAAGAAAAAAATACTCTTCCCTCCCTCCTCATACGCGAGAGCTAGCTCAGCATCATCTCTTATCAAACCTTCAGCTACTAAGTGAACTTCTAATGCATCGAGTGCTTTTTCTTCTAAGGCTTTATCGTGAATTGGTTTAAAACCTCCAAATGAAAGGGAAGAAAAAAAAAGAGCAAAAACAAAAAAAACAATTCGCATAACTATTCCTTTTTTATTAGTTCAATACTAATTCCAGTTTAGTAAGAAATTAAGATTGTCGCAGCAGTGAAACTAAATAGATAGCTCTCGTTTCATGCAATTAAAGTCGGAGTTCATCATTCTTATTATGGTAAATGGGTAAATTAGCTACCAAAAACAACCCTCAGACCTCCTCAAACGCTCTCAGCGAGGATTTTGGGCTTGTTCAAGGCTATGCTCATACTACCTTGTATGTGTGTGACTCTTTCAGTGCGATTTACAGAGCAAAAACTAGCGAATTCGTTTGAGTCAAGAACTGTACTCTGCCCCCACTTTTCGTACTTTGTGAGTTAAGTCGCCCCGTTAGCAAGAATTTGGACAGCCGCAACTACCTTAAAATGCAGGTCACATTCTCCACTGGACGGACGGCGCATTCGGTTACTTCCCACCTTACAAATTAGGTGCGATGTACGCGGCTCAGTTCATGGCTTCAATGAAGAAAACAGTGGATGTGAACTCAGTGATTGAAAGCGGTGACCTATCCCCTATCTTCAATTGGTTAGAATCGAACATTTGGAGCAAAGGCAGCCTGCTTACTACTGATGATTTGGTGAAAGGTGCAACAGGTGAAACCTTGAATGCGCAATACTTCAAAGATCATTTGAGAAGTCGTTACCTTTAATGGAATAAATCGATAGAGGCTGATCGTAAGCGTGTCATGAACA
>NZ_JBFRUJ010000035.1:0-12507 GCF_041474575.1 Vibrio sp. 10N.222.51.C5 | reverse complement strand
GCTAATCCGCGATGAACCTAAAAAAAGCGGCAATGAGCATCAGTAAGCCAAACGTTACAAGTTTCCATTTTTTTATCTGACGCAGAAGTTTCAACATCTATTTTATCTCTCATCAAGAAGGTTCTGATAACGCTAAGGTCGTCCCTATGAGAAAGATTATACCAGAGTAAAATCAAGCGTTTTGCATTGAAACTTACTTGTCCATGTCTGCGGAAAATAAGCCTAGCTCTAATGTGCCCAACTTCGATTTAGAGCCTCCCTAAAAACAAACAATCATCACACCCGACTTCACTGACTTAACCCTCAAATCAACCTTGTATTGAATTGCTCCGTAAAACAAACCAAAGCGATGGAAATCGATTCGAAGTGATCGTTTTATCGGACTGTCATCTAGTTTTTGTACTTTGATATAACAAATAGCTCAAAAGTTATTGAGCGATCGTTCAGTTATATCAAATTTTCCACTATAGTTGATTGGTCAAACAACTCACAACAAGGAAAAGTTATGAATCCAAATACCGAATCTCAATCAACGCCGACTCGATCTATCCCTCAAGAAGCATTTGATTGGTACGACGAATATGCACACGGCCTGATTGATCGCAGAGAGTTTATGGCTCGTCTATCTGGGCTAGCTGTACTTGGCTTAACCATGACGACGCTAACTTCTGCACTGATTCCTAATTATGCGCAGGCAGAGCAAGTCTCTTTCAATGACCCTTCCATCAAAGCAACCTACGAGAAGTTTCCTTCACCTAAAGGACACGGCGAAGGCTATGGTTACTTGGTTGTACCCAAAGAGTTAGAGGGCAATGCGCCTGTTGTATTGGTCATTCATGAAAATAGAGGCCTCAATCCATACATAAAGGATGTGGCAAGACGACTCGCAGCGGCGGGGTTTATTGCGTTTGCACCTGATGCACTCTATTCGCTTGGCGGGTATCCAGGTAATGATGATGAAGGTCGAACGATGCAGAAGTCGCTATCAAAAGAGAAAATCGAAGAAGACTTTATCGCAGCGGCAAACTTCTTGAAGTCCCATGAAAAAAGTAACGGTAAGCTAGGCGCAGTCGGTTTCTGCTTCGGTGGCTATATCGTGAATATGTTGGCCGCTGTCATGCCAGAGCAACTCGATGCAGGCGTTCCATTTTATGGTACTCCTGCCGCACCAGATTTAAGAAAAAATGTAAAAGGCCCCTTGCTCATCCAATTTGCGGGAATCGATAAACGCGTGAATGCGACTTGGCCAGATTATGAAGCCGAACTCAAAGAGAACGAAGCAGACTACACAGCTTACATCTATGACGGCGTGAACCATGGCTTCCATAACGATTCAACTGGCCGCTATGCTGAAGAAGAAGCAGAGTTAGCTTGGAAACGTACACTTGAGTTCTTTAACCAAAAGCTTTCTTAATAGTTAGCTTTACTGAACCCGTTTTCTTTAGATTCCGAGTGACTGCCCTATTCCCTACAAAACCCAAAAGGCCTCGCACTCGCGAGGCCTTTGTTGGTCGGTAATCAGTTCCTCCCTTTTCCCATTACCAACAATAGGTTTGAGATGTAAACCAAGGGGGTTAGAAGGGGATTGTCGGTCGAGTCTCACGTACAGAAGCCTCGTTGATTCACTGACTTAACCGCTCATCAATGTAACTTCGCTTCAAACAAACCTATTGACCCGATCGCGCAAATAGATAATATAGATAGCTAGACGTCTACATGTCTTTTATTTATTAAATGGAGTTATCATGAACAGCTACAAAAAAATCACAGCATCCCTGTTGGCATTAGCTTTCGTATTCGGTGTAACAGGATGTGGAAAAAAAGACGAGGCTGTCATCAAGATTGGGGCGACAGTTGGCCCACATGCACAAGTTGTACAGGCAGTCGCCAAAGAAGCAGCAAAGCAAGGGATTAACATTGAGCTAGTTGAATTCTCAGACTACATCACCCCTAACGCAGCATTAGATGATGGAAGTATCCAACTGAACAGTTACCAGCATCAGCCATTCCTCGATAACTTTAATGCCAATCACGATAGCCAGTTAGTTTCTATCGGACGTTCAATTTTGATGCGTATGGGCGTTTACTCTAACAAGTACACTTCGCTTGACTCTATCCCTGATAACGCACGAATCGCGATTCCAAACGACCCAACGAATGGCGGGCGTGGACTATTACTGCTTGAAGATGCCGGGCTGATTTCATTAAAAGACAACGCTGGTTTCAACGCATCTTTAAACGATATTGTTAGCAACCCGAAGAACATTCGATTTGTTGAAGTGGATGCCGCGCAGTTACCCCGCTCTCTTGACGATGTAGATGCTGCTGCAATCACCATGAACTATGTAATGTCGGCTGGACTCGATCCTAAGAAACAAGGCATTTACTTAGAGAAAAAAGACGCACCTTTAGCAGTGATGGTTGTTGCGGCGCGAGAAGAAGACAAAAATAATGAAACGTATAAAAAGATCATCTCAATTTACCACTCACAAGAGATCAATGACTTTTTAGACAGCACTTTCAAAGGCACCATAGAAGCCGCAAATTAAGCTAAATAATCCAAATAAATCATTTCAGATTTGGCGTTGCATGATACCGATGAAGCAACGCCAGATTTGAGTTGAAGGGTTGTCGCTGACGTATTCCAGCCCCCTTTTCAAATTAGAGAGCAAAGCTCAAGTTACTTAAATCGAGGTTGAAAACCGTATCGTCAGAGCAGATTATGTAAGCATGAAATTCAATTAAATCTGGGTTCTTCGCATGAAAAAAGAAGTGATACTGTTTGATATAAACGAAACGGTTTTAAATTTGGAGTCATTACAGCCTAAATTTAAAGCGGTGTTTGGAAAGGAGGATGCATTATCACTTTGGTTTTCAAAGCTTTTACACTCTTCAACGGTTTGCATCGCAACAAACGTAAAATCTACTTTTTCTGAATTAGCGAATGCAGCGCTCAACGCTATTGCACAACGGTACAAGTGTGATTTAACGGCGGAAAGCAAAGGTGCCTTGTTAACTTCTTTTGCCAATCTACCACCGCACACAGATATCAAAGCGTCTTTGCTCAAATTGCGCGAGAACGGGTTTAAAACCGTCGCTTTTTCCAACTCATCCCTCGATCTCATCACTTCTCAAATCAAGAACTCAGGCTTAGAAGATTATTTCGACACCGTCATTTCCGTTGAAGAAACAGGCAGTTTCAAACCCAATTCAGATGTGTATAACTTTGCAGCCGAAACTTTAAAAGAGCCTGTCGAAAACCTTCGTCTTGTCGCTACTCATGATTGGGACACTCATGGTGCGCTATCCGCTGGCTTACAAGCAGCCTATATAGACCGAACAGGAGTTGAGTATCATTCCTTGTATTTGAAACCGGAGATTAGCTCAAGGACGATGAATGGTGTGGTGGAACAAATAATTAAGCACAATTTAGACAAGTAAAATCTCAAGAGACTTTTCTACTCCTGATTCGATACAACCACCCTGTAGTGGTCAACAAATTCCGGACACTGACTTAACCGCTTTGATCAACCTTGTGTTGAACTGCTCTGGTTATAGAGACGCTGTCGGTTACCTAAAAACTGCAGTTACCTAGCAACAAATATAAGCTAAAAACTACTGTAAGAATGAGGAACGCGTTTGTCTTCATCCCAGCCTGATAGCTCAATATTGATCAATGATTTGCGCTGCTCATTACACAGTGAAGCGATATTGATGATAGGCAGTTGACTACGAAACTGCGCTGTAAGGATGACCTTTTTACTTTCGTTAAGGCTGCTTCTGCATTGCCGCAAAATCGCTTCAGTATCTAGTTGGTGTGCGTTCTCGATAATTTGGATATCAGCATTCTCTTGATAGCAATCTATCAACCAAGATACAGCAGGCTCTTCTATGCTGGTGAGCACGATGACATCTTTTGTTGTGACCAATTCTTTGAGTTCAGATAGTTTGAGTTCAGTTTCCATAGTTACCCTCATTCAGCAGCAAATACATTAAAGTCGATTGCCCAGTTTAGCCTGTGCTAAGTGGTAGCCTCTGTCGATCATCTCTTGTGAGCGATCAAACTCTAGGGTGCCACAAGCATTGCGTGGGATCTCAAGCGTGATATCGGCGGGGTAAGCGGCCAACTTTTGGCGAGCAATGGTCGATTGCATCGCATCAAATGCTTGGTTGGCAATATCGTAAAAAGCAAAGTTGAAGCTCATTTTGCTTTTTACACTGCTACCGAGGTTATCGATAAAATGCACAACCTTCTCATGCAGGTTGCTCTCTTTTGTTGGCAGGGAAACCGGTATCACTTCCTGTTTAACCATTTCAGGTTCACCACCTAAATTCACAGCCAGTGTAAAGTCTGTATTATCACCAAAGGTAGGCGCAATCGGTACGGGATTAAGAACGCCGCCATCAATCAGCACTTCTCCATTGATAACGTGAGGGGTCAAGAACAGTGGCAAAGAGATAGAGGCGCGAATGGCATCAAACAGAGAACCTGATTGCAGCCAAACCTCTTTTTCATCGGCGACGTTAGCGGCAACTGCGGTATAAGGGATGGGCAGATCTTCAATTGAAATCTCGCCGATCAGTCCACGCAGAGTGTCGATGATCTTGTCCCCTTTGAACATACCACTCGACTGCCATGAAAAGTCCAACAACATCGCCATATCACCTTGATCGATACTGGTGACCCACTCTTCAAATTCATCCAACTTGCCCGCAGCGTAGACACCACCGATAAGTGCGCCAATTGAACAGCCAGAAATGGATTTTATCTGATAGCCATGCTCAATTAACCAGCGGATGACTCCAACGTGAACCAAGCCTCTTGCGCCACCACTGCCAAGTACCAATGAGATCGTTTTTGCCATCATATTAATCCTTTAGTTTTAAATTCTAGGTGGGCTAACTCGCCGATTTACCAATTCGCCGATCTCAACTCACTGAATCACTCTCAGTCCATACGGGTAATGAAGGTTTGCTCGTCATCGACAAAAGCCACGTAGTCGCCGTGATAGATAAAAACCCGACCACCCCCTTCAATGATACACGCAAGCTGTGGGTTCAAATCTTCTTCAATATCTCTACTTTGAAAAGTGCCGGTATCGGTGATCACACCGCGGAGTTTAGGCAAAAATCCATAACTGCGTTTGGCTTGATCAATCAGGCTCAACTCGCTGGCGGTAGAAAAGCAAGCTGGGATTGGGCCTGCATCTTCGATAAACATAGTTTTCAGTTCTTCAAAGGCTGTAATTACCAGCCAGTCGATGCCATTTACGTGATGGATAAACATTGTTTATAAATACCTAGTTTCTCGATAACTCTAATGCGGAGATTCTATCACTATCAAGTGCAGAACGTGGGAGAAATTAAGGGACTACAAATAACCAGACACATACTATCTACAGGGTCTAATACTAGTCGTCCGACTCTACGACTAATGTCTAACCGACTGAGTCTATTTGTTTTTTTTGGTTTGGTATAAGGTACTAACAACTAAATGTTAATGAGTTTTTAATTATAAGTTGACGCATTGTTTGCACTTCATACCGTGAGTCAACAACGTTTGTTGGAATAACACACCTAAGAGTGTGAACGAAAGGAATCAAAATGAGCACTACTTTAGAGTCCGCACATATACAAACAGAGAAGCCTCAAGCCAATGAGGATGAACTCACCTATGAACAACAACATAAACCAAGCTCAGAGTTTGAATCCCGAGAACAGTATCTAGAACACGAATTGCAAATCATGTCGCCTAAGCGCTGGCGTCCAAATTTGCCGTTTAAAGATTATCGATTTGAGATAGAAGACACCATCCCAGCGATGGCGGCGACCATTGGTAAAGTGGTTATGGTGGGCGCGATTGCAGCCACCTTTGCTGGGGCTCTCGGATTAAATGAAGACTTCATTCTAGAAAACGTTCGTTATGAACTCCTCATCGCCTCAGTTTTCATCATCCTTTTCTCTGGCTTCTTACTACCAACGGCTAACCTCGCAGGGACCCACGGCCCACTTATCCCTTTGATTCCGATTGTGGTTGCAGCAGGTGGACACCCGATGGCGTTTGGCCTGTTGATTGGCGCTTTTGGCCTCATCTTAGCCATCAGTAAAGGTGGCAGCATGTTGGCCAACCTCACCAGTAAAGGCGTGTGTGGCGGCTTATTGCTCTACCTCGGCTTTGTTGGAACCGCCTCTCAAGTGAAAAAACTTTTCGCTTGGGCTGAAGGAGTCGGTATGAGCCACATCGCGTTTGTGGTGATCTTTTGCACCATTATCTTGTACGCGCTACTGGAACACTTCCGCAAACGTTGGTTAGCAGTACCTCTTAGCTGCTTGTTGGGTGGTACGATTGCATTTGCCATGGGCGCCCCATTTGCTTTCCACACTGAGCCAGGCTTGCCCAACATGAACCCTATGTATTGGTGGGGAGAAAATACAGGTTGGATGCTAGGCCTACCGACGATTGAACACTTCATGGTGGTATTGCCGTTTGCGATTCTAGCCGTAGCGATGTGGTCACCGGATTTCTTAGGGCATCAAGTATTCCAAAAGATCAGCTACCCAGAACGTACCGAAAAAGTACACATGAACATCGACGACACCATGACCACGGCATCAATTCGTCAAACGTTCGGTTCTCTGCTTGGCGGTACTAACTTTACGTCTTCATGGGGGACTTATATCGTACCGGCGGCGATTGCTAAACGCCCTATTCCTGCCGGCGCGCTGCTCACAGCTCTGTTCTGTATTATCGCTGCTGTTTGGGGCTACCCGATGGATTTAGCTATCTGGCAACCTGTACTGTGTGTGGCGCTGATTGTTGGGGTATTTGTTCCATTGCTAGAAGCTGGAATGGAAATGACGCGTGAAGGAAAAACCACACAGTCGGCAGCGATTGTTGTATTTTCTTCAGCGCTCGTTAACCCTGCATTTGGCTGGGCTCTCACCATGCTGTTAGATAACTTAGGCTTAGTCGGTTGTAAAGAACGTAGTAGTGAACTGAGTAAAATGAGCCGCTGGGTATTGCCTGGCATTATGTTTATTGTGCTAAGTGGTGTAATGGCGCTGGTTGGCCTTCTACCGGGCATACCAGCGATTATCCCGAGTTTTCGTTAAGCTCGATTAATATTTAGTTTTAGTAAGAACGCAAAAAGGCCTCGCAATCGCGAGGCCTTGTTTTATCTATCAAACCAGTGAGATAAATGAGTGTCGCTATTGTTTCTGTAGCTTATCGAATCCATTAATTCGCTGATGAAGCTGCGTTCCCATAGTCAACGAAACCAACAGACTAATCAAAGCAATCACTGCTCCAGAAACAAACACCCATTGATAACCAGACATCCAGATGATTCCCAACAGAAATGGTAGGAACACCGCTGCAATATGGTTGATGGTGAATGACAAACTCGCCGTTGAAGCCACTTCATCTTCCCGAATTGTCTTTTTAAAGTAGGTGTTCAAAGCGATCGCAAAACTAAAAATGATACTGTCGACAACATACAACCCCGCTGCCGCATAATGATCATCCACAAATGCGTAAGATAGGAACACCAACACTAACGCGGCATACTCAATGATCAAAGCTAGCCTCTCTCCGACTCGGTCGATAAATCTCCCAACATAAGGTAGAGCAAGAGTTGCTGCTAAGCTGGATACCATAAATAAAGCGGCCATCATCGCAATCGTATAGTGGAACTTGGTCACCATCAGTAAGCCAGCAAATGCCACAAAGATCTGTCTTCTTGCTCCACTCAAAAAGGTAAGAATGTAATAGGTCGTGTATTCACGTCGGACAATGAGTTTAGTGTGTTGTTTAACCTCTGTATGAGTATTTTTAAACGTGACCAAGTACACCGCTAGCCAGAAACATATTGATCCACAAGTAAAGAAAATAGCCTTATCTGAAACGTCAAAAAGATAGCTCGCGACCATAATGCATAGAAAAGTCACCATCGAGAAGAAAGAGGCGGCAGAGCGAATCTTTCCCATTGATTCACTAAAGTTCTCAGTCGCTAACAACTGTGTTGAGAGTGATTTGTTCACCGCTTCTAAATAATGGAAACCAATAGACATGATCGTCGTGCTGAAATAGAAGCCATAAATCGAAGGCAGATACCCCGTCACGGCAACGCCTAGCCCTAATATTGCAACCGACAGTACAGCGACTCTTTGTTCTGAAGCGATGAACAACAGAAACAAAACGGTAAATGAGAGCAAGCCTGGGATTTCCCTGACACTCTGCAATACACCCACATCAGCCCCGGTCATACCAACAGTGTCGACAGCGAAGTTATTCATCACGACTCGCCATCCAGTATTCGCTATCACTGACGCGATAGCGATGATAACCAACATCGCGAATGAGCTCCGCGATGTTAAAAGCCTAAGCCAGAGAGTCATTTAAACCGCCGATTCTAAAAGAAAATCATGAATATGATCGCGCATGAATAAAGCCATCGAAGAGAGGTCTTCCCATGTTTCTTTATTCGTGTGGGTAATGCACTCAACAAAAACTTTGCTTAAGTGTGGCTCAGCATGTAACCAACGACTGACATATTTCCCGGTGTAACACACATGCTGCATTTCATCTTCTAAGATTTTTTGAATCGTTGGACGCATTTGTTTCATGTAATCATCGTCAGACTCATCGATGATCGCCAAATGCAGTAACAGTAAACGCCATGAACGTATTTCAATAGAGTGAACCCTAAACAGGAATGTCTTAAGCTCATCGTCAAAGTTCATGACTTTATCTAACTCATATTGAACTTCATGTTCATGCGTTTCTGTCTCGTACCCAGTAAAAGGGATAAGGCTGGCAAACAACGTAGAATGATTCATCTCATCGTTATAATGACGCAACATAAGCGGCCTTAATTCATCATCTGCATACCGCTCTGCGATCATTCGTAACCTTGCCGCACCTTTAGCCTCATCGATTGCATTGTGTAAAAGGTAGTAAGCCATCATCTTTTTATTTTGAAAAATAGTTCGAGCCAAACCATTCATCATCTCAGAAGTGAAAGACAAATCAGATACTAAATATTTCTCAATGCAATCCTTGTATTCTTTTGAAAGACTCACACCTTGGGTGTCAAATAAACTATAGAGACTGTTTTGTATATTATTCATAAACCATTCCTTTCCTCAGCACACATCTTCAATAAGACACTCTCTCGAGTGCCTTATTAAGAGGGAGCAAGCTAATTAGCGAGACTCTTTTTTGTGGTGTTCTGACGGGGCTGGATTCGGTTCAAAAGCAGCATTTGAGCGTACCAGTCTTGGAGGTTGGCTAGAGATATCTTGCTTCTTAAGTTTTAACGATAAAGCCGCTATTAGTTTTCCGTTCATATTCAGATCCTCAAAAATAATGGTATGTTCTGAGCTTGGTAACGATATGCAACTAAGACAAAGAACACAGAGACAATACAACTCGTTAACAAATTGTTACACGATCATTTTTAGAATGTTATTTTTTGGGATTGATAAGTATTCAGGGAGCTTTTACTTCTTTGATAAATTCATTGGAGATTATTATTTGTCGCTGACGATGATGTACAAATCAGGTCTGTGCCAGTTGGATTGAATAATAAGTAAAACAAAGTCACAGACTTGTCGCAGTTAATGAAATTCCGTGGAACGGTTCAATTAAACCCAAACCTCCCCCCTCTAGCTCCCCCTCAAATGGAGTTCACCGATCTCATTAGATATACGTCCGAGGGGGAGAACATTCTTTGGCGCTGCACATGTAGCGATCTGTATTCAGTTCCTCCCCTTTCCCGCTACCAACAAGAAATTGGAGATGTAAACCAAGGGGAGGTTAGGAGGGGATTATCAGCCTATTCTCACGTACATCTGCCCTAGTCGTTTCAGGATCTGTACTGCACGTTAAAAGCCCTCACTCACTTGGTTTTGCCAAAGCCTGCTGTCTAAACTCCAACCGTGAATGAAGATCAGTACCGTATCCCCACTCCCACTTTTGCCATACGCAATTTGCTCACCATCGTGAGATATCGCAATACCATACTTAACCATTGAATCCTGAGCCATGGCATTAAAGCTACCAAGCGCCATGAATACCAAGAGTGTGATGTTTAGAATTAAACGTTTCATAGTGTCTCTCTACTTACTTTAGAAGGAACACAGAAAGTGTTCCCTGTGAAGTTGTAGACAGGTCAAGGGTGATTTAGATAAATACCTCTCCCGTGCTTGGTAACTTAACCAACTTATTTCTGCCCCAATATGGCTTAGAGTTAAAGCCCTAAGCCAAGTTAGTCCGTGCATTTTTCCCACTACTTCTAATCCGATGAAAGAGAGTAAGACCATGCTCATTTGGGTTTGATCAGGTTGAAAATCGTATTGTTCAGAATCCGCCGAAGCTATATGGAAACTTTAGGCAATTTATAAAGTTCATATCTTAGACGCTAGGCAGTGCGGGCTTTGATTGAGCGCGAGTATAATTAGTGCTTTGCAAGACCAAAACATTTGTGATAACAATCAATCAGTTATAACCAATACTTTGATATAGTAATCATCGTTCATTTTAAATCAATAAGGAAGGTTCCTTGGAAGGTACAGTAAAATGGTTCAGCCAAGATAAAGGATATGGTTTTATAACTTCGGATAATGGTCAAGACCATTACTTTAACGTTCGATCGATTCAAGGTGCGGATTTACCATCGAATGGAGACAAGGTTTCATTCAACAGTAAGCCAGGTAACAAAGGTCCTCGAGCCATAGATGTAAAGATTACGTCGAAGGTTGCTAGTTATCGTCATAATACTAGACAAGATGATCGAATAAATTGTCCTAGTTGCCATAAAAAAATTGTTCCAAGAATGATCACCTATCGCGGTAAGCCAGAAAAGTCAGTATGCCCATATTGTGCAGCGACAGTTAAAACTTTCAGCAATTGCTTCATAGCTACTTCTGTTTATGGAGATCCATGTTGTGATCAGGTCCGAGAGCTTCGCAAGTTCCGAGATACAAAGCTGCAAACTAACTCTTTCGGGCGATCCTTCGTTAAAGCTTATTATTTAATATCACCGCCAATTGCTGGTTGGTTAGAGAGCAAACCAACTATCTCAAGTGTTATAAGAAAAATACTTGATGGAATAGTAAATATAGTGAGATAAAAGGAGAATATATTAATGAAATCAATAGGAAGATTGACATGAAACTTACGCTGAAATATTCGACAGCTACAATCTTGGCTTCTACAATTTTGACTGGCTGCGCAAGCACTCAGGATAAAGCTCAAACATCTATTGATAATGTCACAACTACCTCAGAGTATTTGTTAACTAACAAAAACAGTGATGCTTCACATGTTGCCGCTGTTACTAACAGCGTAAAGGTTGCTGGCTTTAATGACTTTGATAGAAATCGTTCTGCAGACGTACTTATTAATAGCGATGTAACCATCGCTCAAAGTCTTCAGCTCATAGGTATGATGACAGGTCGTATTTCTATGGATGAAGGGATGACTCACTTAATTGGTATTGAACGTAACCGCAATGACGTTGACTCCGCGTATCGTTGGATCAATTTGGTCAAATTCAACAAGGTAGATACGTTAGACCATCAATCAGTTAGCGATGCGCTAGTTGAATCACGTAGAGAGTTAGCCGACGTTGTTTCATACGCTTATAAAGGTATCGGAGTAAAAACTAAAGTTATTGGTTCAGCCTCTGACCTATCCAAGAAGCTTGTGATTGCTCCTTATGATGAGGAAACTGGTTTGATGTATGCTTGCCACAAGCAAGAGAAAGCGGCAGAAATTTTTGACCTTAAAGTTAAAGATATTAGTTACAAAAACGCAAGTTGTGCATTGAACTCTCAACCTTATTACTTTAGCTGGTTAAATGACTTAGATTATGAAAGCATTTTACCTGAAGGTCACTTTACCGTTACTACAATTTCCTTACCTTTAACCTTCCCACTGTCAAAATTAACCGACTTTGTTGGCGGTAAGGATATTTTCGTTGTTTTACCCGAAGAACCATTTTTGAGAGATCGTAAATCTTACGAATATATTTCAACTTTGGATGATAAACAAAGAGCGGCTTTAGTTGACCCTTGGATTCTCAAGACTCATTCTTCAGTTTATAGCTTAGAGCAAAAAACTTTCCTCGAGTACGGATACAAGTAGAATATCGCTTATTGAGGTTGGAGGTTTCGTGCCTCCAAAAAGAAAAGAGCTCGCGATTGTCGCGAGCTCTTTTAGTATATCCTTGGCTCACGAGTGATGAGGCATATCCGGTTGTTAAAAAGCCTTGTATATCCCCACTCCCACTTTTGCCATACGCAATTTGCTCACCATCGTGAGATATCGCGATACCGTACTTAACCGTTGAATCATGAGCCATGGCATTAAAGCTACCAAGTGCAATGAATATCAAGAGTGTGATGTTTAGTATTAAACGTTTCATAGTGTCTCTCTACTTACTTTGGAGGGAACGCAGAAAGCGCCCCTCTCAATCAATATAGCCACTATCATAGACAGGATCT